>JBBDNH010000183.1:0-3863 GCA_040877745.1 Dehalococcoidia bacterium | reverse complement strand
GATCATCAAGCTTCAGATCGAGGCGGGCAAGGCGAACCCCGCGCCGCCGGTCGGCCCCGCGCTGGGTCAGCACGGCGTCAACATCATGGGCTTCTGCAAGGAGTACAACGAGAAGACCGGGTCCCAGGCCGGGACCATCGTGCCCGTGGAGATCCTGGTCTACGAGGACCGCTCGTTCACGTTCACGCTTAAGACGCCGCCCGCGTCCGACCTGCTGAAGAAGGCGGCCGGCATCCCCAAGGGGAGTCCCGCCCAGCTTCGAGAGAAGGTGGGTCAGGTCACACGCGACCAGGTCCGCCGCATCGCGGAGACGAAGATGCGCGACCTGAACGCCCACGACGTCGAGACGGCCATGCTCCAGATCGAGGGCACCGCGCGCAGCATGGGCATCGAGGTGGTGTAAGAAGATGAAGCGTGGCAAGAACTATCGCAACAAGGCAGCGCTGATCGACCGCACGAAGACCTATCCCCCGGACGAGGCCGTCAAGCTCGCCAAGGAGATCGCGTTCGCGAAGTTCGATGAGACCGTCGAGCTGCACGTGCGAACGGGACTCGACCCGCGTCACGCCGAGCAGCAGCTGCGTGGCACCGCGCTCCTGCCGCACGGCCTCGGCAAGACCGTCCGCGTCCTCGTCTTCGCCGAGGGCGAGGCCGCGCGCCTCGCCCAGGAAGCCGGCGCCGAGCACGTCGGCGGCGATGACCTGATCAAGCGCGTCGAGGACGGCTGGACCGACTTCGACGTCGCGCTCGCCCAGCGCGACCTGATGGGCAAGGTGGGCCGCCTGGGCCGCGTCCTCGGCCCGCGCGGGCTCATGCCGAACCCGCGCGCAGGCACCGTCGTCGACGCGGACGGCATGGCCAAGGCCGTCGAGGAAGCGATGCAGGGCCGCGTCGAGTTCCGGCTCGACCGCACGTCGCTGCTCCACGTCCCGATCGGCAAGGCGAGCTTCGACGAGCAGAAGTTGCTCGAGAACCTGGCGACGCTCGTGCAGGAGGTCGTCAAGGCGAAGCCCAGCGGCACCAAGGGCCAGTTCGTGCGCAGTATGTCGCTCACGACCACGATGGGCCCTTCGATCAGGCTCGACCTCACACCCACGCTTGCCCTCAGCGCGAACTAGAACGTCCGGCTTGCGCCAGGCATCCCTATCTGGCACCATATGAACGCCGAAGACAGCGGGTTCCTTCAGCGGAAGGATTAAGGCGCAAGCGCCCGCCGAGGTGACGACGCGAAGCTGCGGATTTCAATCCGCAGAAGTTCGGACGTGTGTCGCGCCCTGTCTTCGATGACAGGGCGTTTTTTGTATCCGGGAGGATCGATGCCAACAGAGAAGAAGGTCGAGACGGTCGAGGAGCTGCGCGAGCGCATCGAGCGCAGTGTGATCACGATCGCCGCCGACTACCGCGGCCTGAGCGTGACCGACATGGTGCAGCTCCGCCGCGCCATCGCCGACGCCCGCGGCGTCGAGATGCGCGTGGTCAAGAACCGGCTCTTCCTGCGCGCGGCCGACGCCGCCGGCCACCCCGAGATGGCCGAGCTGATGGACGGCCCCACGGCGATCATCTTCGGCTACGAGGACGTCTCCGCGCCCGCGCGGGTCGCGTCCGAGTACCAACGCACGGCGCGCAACACCTTCGCGGTGCGCAAGGGCGTCATGGACGGCCGGTTGCTCACCGTCGCCGACCTGCAGGACCTGGGCAGCCTGCCTCCTCGCGAGGTCCTGATCGCCCTGGTAGCCGGCGCGCTGCAGTCGCCGGTGGCCCGCCTGGCCGGGCTGCTCACCAGCATGATCTCCAACGGCCCGGGCCGGCTCCTGAACGACAGCGTATCGACGTTCAGCGGCCTGCTCGAGGCGCGCGCGAAGCAGATGGAAGGAGCGTAACCGTGGCAGACGAAGAGGCGACCACCGCCGAGGAGGAAGCCGAGACGGCGGCTGAGGAGACCGAGACCGCGGAGGCCGAGGCTACGGCGAGCGCGGAAGCCCCGGCGGCAGAGGCCGAGGAGCCGCCCGCCAAGGAGAAGGAAGAAGCTCGGGCCGAGCAGCAGGCCGAAGCGGCCCCTGCTGAGCAAGCCGAAGCAAAGCCGAAAGCGGCTAAAGGAGGGAAGCAGTCCGTGGCCAGTCCGAAGATCGACCAGGTGTTCGACCTGATCAAGGAGATGACCGTCCTGGAACTGCGCGACCTGAACAAGCGCATCGAGGAAGAGTTCGGCGTCACGGCGGCCGCGCCGGTCGCTCTCGCCGCGGCTCCCGCGGCCGGTGCGGGCGGAGCGCCCGCAGAGGCCGCCGAGGAGAAGACCGAGTTCACGGTCACGCTCAAGGACATCGGCGCGAACAAGATCAACGTGATCAAGGCCGTCCGCGAGGTGACCACGCTCGGCCTGAAGGAGGCCAAGGACCTGGTCGAGTCCGCGCCGGTCGCCGTCAAAGAAGACATCAATAAGGAAGACGCCGAGAACGTCAAGAAGAAGCTGGAGGAGGCCGGCGCCACCGTCGAAATGACGTAGGCGCCGCTTCCATTCGCGCGCCGGCCGCCTAGCTACGCCGCTGGCCGGTCGCCGCGCCAACCTGCTATCGTACCGCCGATGGAGTGCTACGCCTGCGAGAACGAGGCGACGCGCCAATGCCGGCGTTGCGCCCGGGTCTATTGCGAAGTCCATGGCGGCGATCTCTGCGCCGAGTGCCTCAATCCGGCCAGCGCGCTCCCTTCGTTCAACCTCTACCGGGGCTCGCTGCTCGCGCTGCTGGTCGGCACCGCCGTCGCGCTCTGGCTCATCGTACGGCCGCCCACCTCCAGCGATAGCTCCGGCGGCGTCGTGCTGCCGCTCACACCGACCGCCGTCGTCACCGAGGTCATCGCCACGCCAACCTCCGACGAGACCCCCGACATCACGACGCCGACGCCCGGCGCGACGCCGCGCCCCACGCGAACGCAGGAGCCGGAACCGACCGAAGAGCCGGAGGTGCGCGAGTACGTCGTGCAGTCCGGCGATACGCTGCTGGGCATCGCGGAGCTGTTCGCGCCGGCGGGCGTGGATCCCGTCACCTACGCGGCGAACATCGCGGCGGCCAGCGGCCTCAGCTCCGTTGAAGAATCGATCACGACCGGCCAGGTGCTGATTCTCCCCTAGGAGGCCCGAGCATGGCAGGCGGGCGTACGACGGCCTGGGCGCAGGTGCTCCGGAGCGCGCTGCTCTTCACGCCGTTCCTCGCGGTCACGCTCGTCGCGCTCGCCTTCATCGTCGCCGACATCGCGTCCGACGGCATGACCGCGGGCCGCATCGTCGGCATCGTGCTGGTGAGCTCTGTGACGCTCTTGCTCGCCTACCAGGTGGTGCAGTCGCTGCGCGACCTCGTGGCTCAGACCGTCGAGACGCGCGGCCTGGTCGAGCGCACCTGGACGCGCAACGACTTCTTCCTCTTCCGCAACACCTACGTCTTCGTCGACCGCAACGTCTATCGCGTGCCGCCCGAGCTGGGCCGCCAGATCGAGCCCGGTGACGCGGTGCGCATCGTCCACTACCCCCACACGGGGACGGTCGAGGCCATCGAGGTCGTCACGCATCCCGCCGCGAGCGAGGCATAGCGATGCCGTCCGACGACGCGAAGGTCACGTACCACGCCCGCATCCGCGACCTGCCCTCCGGCGACCGCCCGCGCGAGCGGCTGCGCGACGCCGGGCCGGGCGCGCTGTCCAACCAGGAGCTGCTCGCCATCCTGCTCCGCACCGGCGGCGCGAAGGAGAGCGCGCTGGCGATGGCGTCGCGGCTGCTCGGCCGCTTTGAGGGCCTCACCGGCCTCGCGCGCGCCGGCTTCGCCGAGCTCTGCGCGGAGAAGGGTCTTGGGGAGGCCAAGGCCGCGCAGGTG
>JBBDNH010000182.1:0-3867 GCA_040877745.1 Dehalococcoidia bacterium | reverse complement strand
CCAACGTCGAGGCTCAAGCTACGCAAACGCCACCGACCATCGCATCCACCGCGACCGTCGCCCCACCCACGGCTGCTCCGACAGAGCCAGCACCGATGCAGCAAGCGACGACCCAGTCGCAAGCCACAGAGCCGCCGCCCGCGCCGACGGTGGACACGCGCGTACCGATTCGCGACCTGCCAAGCGTGAACCAGATTCAGATAGGCAAGGACGGCAAGTACTTCGTCGCCGACAGAGGAGATGGGTGTACGTGGGTGGAGCACGTGCGGCGGGACATCCCCGACATCGGCGAGGAAGTCATCCTGGATACGACCTGTCCGGCCGACTTCCAGTACGTCTTCAGACCCGAACTAGGCGAAGTCATTCTGCAGATGCCCTAAGGCTGAGCATGAGGCTCTTTCTGGCGGCCACCACAGCATTAGTGCTTACCGTTTGCTCGGTGCTTCTATTCCCAAGCCATCGGACGGAACCTGTTCTAGCCAACCATGCTCACGGCAACATCTTGAACGCGGTGAACTACTGGCTCGTGGACGACGGTGAACTGCGCATCTGCGATTTCAGCAGTAGGGTTACGACCCGACAGCGGTGGGGTAGTTATCTTCGTACCGTGAAGTGACCCTCCCAAGCGACGATTGGCAGAGTCGCCGCCCTTGCCGTTCTGATCCAGCACTAACCGCCGTGGTAGGATGGTGTCGCGCAGAAGGCGAGACTCGCAGGGGCGGGTTTGAAACCCGCCCCTACAGACCGCAGGAGAGGCGTTGGTATGATCGACTTCGGCTGGTTCCTGCCCACGATGGGCGATTCGGAGATCATCGGGCCGCCGGATAGGCCGGCGACGCTCGACTACCTGGTCGACGTCGCGCGGGCGGCCGAGGACGCCGGCTTCACGTTCGCGCTGGTGCCGGCCGGCGCGGCGTGCCAGGACGCCTGGCTCGCGGCCGCTGTCGTCGCCGGGCGCACCGAACGTCTGCGCTTCCTCGTCGCGATGCGGCCGGGCTTCATCGCGCCGACCGTCGCGGCGAAGATGTCGAACACGCTCGATCAGCTCACGCAGGGTCGCGTGCTGATCAACGTCGTGACGGGCGGCTACCCGGCGGAGCTCGCGGCGGACGGCGACTTCACCGACCACGACGAACGCTACGCGCGCACACAGGAGTTCATGCAGGTGGTGCGCAAGGCGTGGACCGAGCCGAAGCGCTGGGACCACGAGGGCGCGTACTATCGCGTCGAGGGCGGCGCGGTCGTTCCGAAGCCGTTCCAGCAGCCCTACCCGCCGTTCTACTTCGGCGGGGCGTCTGAAGAGGGCCGGCGCGTGGGCGCGGAGGAGGCCGACGTTTATCTGCTGTGGGGCGAGACGCTGCCCATGGTGGAGGAGCGCATCGCGGACATGCGCAAGCGCGCGAAGGCCGCCGGGCGCACGCTGCGCTTCGGGATGCGCATCCACGTCGTCGCGCGCGAGACCGAGGGCGAGGCGTGGCAGGCGGCGGAGCACCTGATCTCCGAGATCCCGGACGACTTCCAGGGACGGATGGAGAAGGTGCTCAGCCGCACCGACTCCGAGGGCGAGCGCCGCCAGCAGCAGATGCGCGAGGCCACGAACGGCGACCTCGTCATCGCGCCGAACCTATGGACGGGCATCGGCAAGGCGCGCGTCGGCGTCGGCGCGGCGCTCGTCGGCTCCGGCGAGCAGGTGGCGGCGCGGCTGCAGGAGTACGCCGACCTCGGCATCGATACCTTCATCCTCTCCGGCTACCCGCACGTGGAGGAAGCGCAGCGCTTCGGGCGCTACGTGATGCCTCACTTCGCGGGCAAGACGGCCAGCGCGATCGCGTAGCCGATGCGCGCCGTCGCGATCTCCGGCAGCCCGACATCGCCCTCGAAGTCGAAGGCGCTGGCCGAGCTGGCGCTGGCAGCGCTGGCCAACGACGGATTCGAGACACAGCTGATCGACCTGGCGACCCTGCCCGCGGAGCCGCTCCTCGTCCGGGGCAGCGACGCAGCGATCGACAACGCGATCAGCGCCGTGGGCGAGGCGAGCGTGCTCGTCGCTGCCACGCCGACGTACCGGGCGCTCTACACGGGCCTGCTGAAGTGCTTCTTCGACCTGATGCCGCAGCGCCATCTTGCGGGCAAGGCGTGCGTGGGCCTGCAGACGGCGGCCGCGCCGGAACACGCGCTCGCCGTCGAGTACGGCCTGCCGCTTCTGTTTCGCAGCCTGGACGGCACACCGATGCCGGGCGTGTTCGCGACGGACGAGGAGTTCGAGGAGGGCCGGCCGGGCAGCGAACTCGTCGCTCGCGTCGAAGCGGCGGCGCGATCGGCAGGGCGAGTGGCGCGCGCGTCCTCGTGACCGAGATCGTGTAGGGGCGGGTCGCGACCCGCCCCACAAAGAGCTCCCACCGGCAGGTTGAAACCTGCCCCACGTAGATTGGGCCCCACCGGCAGGTTGAAACCTGCCCCACGTAGATTGGGCCCCACCGGCAGGTTGAAACCTGGCCCAGCCCTGGCGTCAACCGGCAGGTTGAAACCTGCCCCACGTAGATTGGGCTGATGCGCCCCTAACGGCGGGTTGAAACCCGCCCCACGAACGAGAGCTAGCGGGTCTGCGCGGCGGCGGGCAGCTGGAAGCCGACGCGCGGCAGCGCCTGGCGCAGCGTCTCGATAGTCGCGTGGATGTCGTCGTCCGACACCCAGCCGAGGTGCCCGATGCGGAAGATCTTGCCGGCGAGCGGGCCCTGCCCGCCCTCGATCAGCGTGTCGTACTCGTCCTGGAGCAGGTGGTTGAGCTTCGGCCACTCGACGCCCGCGGGCACGCGCACGGCCGTGACCGTGTTCGAAGCGCTCGCTTCGTCGGCGAGCAGATCGAGGCCGAGCGACTGCACGCCGTCGCGCGTCAGGTCCGCGATGCGCTGGTGGCGCGCCACGATGCCGTCGACGCCCTCCGCGACGAGGTGCTGCAGGGCGACGTCGAGCGCGAAGAAGATCGAGATCGCCGGCGTCCAGGGTGTCTGGCCCTTCGCCAGGAAGTCCCTCGCCTTGCCGAGGTCGAAGTAGAAGCGCGGCAGCGTGGAGGCTTCATAAGCCTTCCAGCCTCGCTCGCTGACGGAGACCATCGCCAGGCCAGGCGGCACCATCCAGCCCTTCTGCGAGCCGGTCGCGACGACGTCCAGGTCCCACGCATCGACCGAACAGCGGATCGAACCCAGGCTGCTGATCGCGTCGACGAGCAGCAGCACATCCGGCTGCACACCGCGCACGGCCTTCGCGATCGCTTCGATGTCGTTCGTGACGCCGGTCGAGGTCTCGTTGTGGGTGACGCAGACGGCCTTGAAGGGGCCTCCCTCCTGCATCCGCATCTCCACGATCTCCGGCACGGCGGCGGTTCCCCACTCGAAGTCGACCTTCGTGACGTCGACGCCGTAGCCTTGGGCGATCGTCGCGAATCGGTCGCCGAAAACGCCGATCGACACGACGAGCGCGCGGTCGCCGGGCGAGAGGAAGTTTACGACCATCGCTTCCAGCGCGCCGGTGCCCGACGCTGAGAGGCAGAAGATGTCGTTCTTCGTCTGGAAGATCTGCTTGAGCCCGTCGGTGACGCGTCCAATGATCTCGGCGAACGCGGGGCTGCGGTGGTGGATCATCTGCCGGCCCATCGCCTGGAGGACGTCCTCCGGACAGGGGGTCGGCCCGGGACTTCGTAGGTTCACAGGGCAACTCCTCAGGGGGATTCTGCACTCATCATAAGGAAGGCCAGCGTGATGGTCAACGAGGCACGGTGTGATGGTGGCAGCCGCGCGCTACAATAGAGCGCGATCATCGGATCGAGAGTTATGACAACCGAGAAGCCGTACCGCGACCTCCCCTCCG
>JBBDNH010000181.1:0-3887 GCA_040877745.1 Dehalococcoidia bacterium | reverse complement strand
TCCTCGCCCGTGCGCAGGTCGGCGGACGGCAGGGAGCGCGGCAGCGTGGCGATGGGCTTGAGGGCCGCACGCACGACGATCTCTTCGCCGTTGGTCATGCCACCTTCGGTGCCGCCGAGGCGGTTCGTCGCGCGACGCCATGGCCGTTCGCCCCACTGGTCGATCGGCAGGATGACGTCGTGCACGTCGGAGCCGCGCTTGACGGCGCCGGCGAAGCCGATGCCGATCTCGACGCCCTTGACCGCGTTGATGCTCATGATCGCCTGCGCCAGCCGCGCATCGAGCTTGCGGTCCCACTGGACGTGGCTACCGAGGCCGATCGGCGCGTTGGCCGCGCGCACCTCAACGATGCCGCCCAGGCTGTCGCCGTCGTTGCGGGCGGCGTCGATCGCTTCGATCATTTTCGGCTCAGCGTTCGCGTCGGCGCAGCGCACGGGCGACTCCTCGACGCGCTCCCAGTCGGGCTCGCCCTCGACCTGGGCGTGCACGCCGTCGATCGCGATTGTGTGGCTGTGGATCACGATGCCGAGCTCGTCGAGCAGGCGGCGCGCAACGGCGCCCGCCGCGACGCGGGCGGCGGTCTCGCGCGCGCTGGCGCGTTCGAGGATCGGACGGACGTCGTCGAAGCCGTACTTCATGACGCCGGCGAGGTCGGCGTGGCCCGGTCGCAGGCGCGTGATCTGCTCGATCTCGATGTCGACCTCCTCGACGGCCATCTTCTCCTGCCAGTTCACCCAGTCCTTGTTCTCGATGAGGAGCGCGATGGGGCTGCCGAGCGTCCGGCCGTGGCGCACGCCGGAGCGGATCTCGGCGTGGTCCTGCTCGATCTTCTGCCGGCGGCCGCGGCCATAGCCGCCCTGACGGCGGCGCAGGTCGCGGGCGATGTAGTCCTCGGTCAGGGGCAGGCCGGCCGGCACGCCGTCGATGAGGACGGTGAGGCCCTTCCCGTGTGACTCGCCGGCGGTGAGGAAGCGGAACATGGCTTCTTCCTGGGTTCGTGATGCGCTTTGGGGTGAGTATAGCGGCTTGGGCCGGGCTGGGAGATTAGGGGAAACCCTTAGGGGTTCGGGGGATGAGGTGGGCGCGGGGCGCCGCGCCCCTACACGTGGGCCGGACGAAGGGCGTATGCGGGAGGCTTGAAAGCCTCCCCTACGGGGGCGCTCCCGCACCCGGCTTGGGTGTCGATTCGGTCGTTAGCCGGACGGCGCCCTCTCCCTCTCTGCGAGGGAGAGGGGATGGGGGTGAGGGAGAGGGGGCGGGACGTAGGGGGCGCGACGATACGAGGAAAGGCGAAGGGTATGTTCGTCTGGGGGGCGCGTCGCGACCCGCCCCTACACGTGGGTCACACAGACGTCGCCTGCGGGAGGCCTGAAGGCCTCCCCTACGTTCGCTACGAGGACAGGCGACGTTGGGGTGCGGCCTTTGTGCTTTAGGAAGCCCCGTTGTGTTTGGCGCCGTTGGTACTGACGGCGAGCGGCTCTGGGTCGATCGGCTGGGCGTCGCCGCGGGCGTCGAGCTGGTAGCGGGCGCCGAGGCGCTCGGCGATGACGTCGGAGGGGTCATCGTCCCAGTCGATCTCGGCGGCGTCGGCTCGCTGCGCGAGCGTGCTCAGGATGCAGCGCTGCAGCGCTTCGCCGCCGAGCTCGTGGAACGTCGTGTAGCAGTCGATCTGGACGCGCTCGGCGCGGATGTGCGGGATGTCGTAGAAGAAGCGCTCGGCGAGCGCGGCCGTGATGCGCTTGGCTTCGTCCAGGGCGCTGCTCACCTGCCGTCGCTCGCCGGCGACGAGCGCGAACTGGGGCTCGGCGGTGGTGGAGGCGTGGATGTAGTCCTGGCCGATGTCTAACAGCTCGACGCCCTGGATGCCCTGCCAGACGGTGGCGGGCGTGCCCTTGGGCGGACGCTCGGTGCGCCAGTGCTCGACCTCGACCTGGACGAGCTGGGTGATCATCTCCAGGTCGCCCTCCTGCACCTTGCGTCGCCAGAAGCGGTGCGTGCTCGTTTCCTTGAACAGCACGAAGCCGAAGAAGAGGAACAGGAAGGCGATGACGATGACGCCGATGGTGAGGCCCCAGGTCATGGCTGCTCGCCCAGCAGTTCGTGCCCAGGGCACAGGAGCGGATCGTTGATTTGGTGCATCCCATCCGTGGCCAGGGTGATTCCCTCGGCGGATAAGGCTTCGACGAGCACGTCAGCCTTGTCGACGAAGTTGGCCGAATCATCGTCGGGGCCGGGAAGTGTGTAGATTGTGGCGTCAGGAGGCAGGATGTCGTCGAATTGGGCGGAACTGACGAAGTCGAACGTATCCTCGGCTGCGCACTCGCGGCTGTAGTAGGCGATGCTGCCGGATACACGATAACTAGCCTCAGTGGGGTGATCGGTCCAGGTGATGACCAAACCTGCCGGATCTGTCTGCCAGCAGGTTCCGAAATTCAACGGCCGCTCTCCATCAGAGATGTGACACTGCATGACTTCATCGCTCCAGGGATCGACCATCCAGTAGACCACGAACGCCACTGTCAGCCCGACCATGAGGCGCAGCATGGCTCACGCGCCCACGGCCTTTTCCGCGGCTTTGCGCATCTCGTCGATGGGGGCGTCCTGGCCGGTCCAGAGCTGGAACGCTTCGGCGGCCTGGTAGACGAGCATGCCCAGCCCGCCGACGGCCTTGGCCCCTTTGGCCGTGGCGGCCTTCATGAGCGGGGTCTCGGCCGGGTTGTAGAGCACGTCGAACACGAGGCCGTTCGCCGGAAGGAACTCGTCCGGCAGCGGGCTCTGGCCGTCGGTGTCGCTGCCGCTGAGGCCGACGGGCGTGCAGTTCACGAGCAGGTGCACCTTCGGAAGGACGGTCATGAACACGCCGTCCATCCAGTGGCACCAGGTGATCGTTACGCCGGGGGGCGTCGTCTGTCGCAGGTTCGCGGTGAGGGCCTCCAGCCGCCGCGGCGTTCGGCCGGCGAGCTGGACGATCGATGCGCGGCCCTGGACGAGCGCGTAGGCGACGGCGCGCGCGGCGCCGCCCGCGCCGAGGATGGCTGTGCGCTTGCCCCTGGGATCGAAGCCGGCGTCCTCGCGCAGCGAGCGGTCGAAGCCGCCGACGTCGGTGTTGTAGCCGACGAGGTCGCCGCGGTCGTTCGCGATGACGTTCACGGCGCCGGCCGCTTCCGCGCGCTCGTCCAGCCGGTCGAGCATCGGGATCACGGCCTCCTTATGCGGGATGGTGACGTTCGCGCCCAGCATGTCGTCGCCGCGGAGGGCGTTCAGCCGGCCCTCCAGCTCGTCGGCCGTGGTGGGCCAGGCCTCGTACGTGGCATCGATGCCCGCCGCGTTGAACGCTGCTTGGAACATCGCCGGGCTGACGGAGTGGGTCAGCGGATGGCCGATGACACCGGCTTGCTTCGTGGGCATTATGGTGGACACTCCCCTCGGTTCGTGATGCGCACGTTGTTGTTGTGCTCCTCCAGCGTTTCCGCGAACGCGTGGCTGCCGTCCGGGCAGGCGACGAAGAACAGGAAGTTCGTGCTCGCCGGCTCCAGCGCCGCCAGGATCGAGTCGAGCCCCGGATTCGCGATCGGCCCGGGCGGCAGCCCGACGGCCACGTACGTATTATACGGCGACGCGACCTGCAGGTCAGCTTCCGTGAGGGGCCCTTTCCAGTAGCCGAACTCCAGCACGCTGGCGAGGTCGTTCCCAAGGGCGTACTGGACCGTGGGGTCGGCCTGGAGCGGGATGCCGAACTCCAGCCTGTTCAGGAACACGCCGGCCATCGTCGGGCGCTCTTCGGGGACCTGCGCTTCGCGTTCGATGATCGACGCGAGCGTAACGGCCTCGAGCAGCGAGAGGTCGCTCGTCTGGAGGGCGAGCTGGATCTGGTCCCGGTAGCGCTG
>JBBDNH010000180.1:0-3887 GCA_040877745.1 Dehalococcoidia bacterium | reverse complement strand
CTCACCATCCGGCGGCTCGACGCGGCCGTCGACGAGGGCGAGGTAGGTCTTCTCGATCCTGCGCTCCTTGAGCTGTCGCGCGAGCGAGAGGTGGGCGGCGTCATTCTTGGCGACGATGATCAGGCCCGAGGTGTCCTTGTCGAGCCGGTGGACGATGCCGGGCCGGCCCTCGCCGCCGATGCCGGAGAGCTTGGGGCAGTGCGCCAGCACGGCGTTCACCAGCGTGTGGCTGGCATGGCCGGGCGACGGGTGCACGGCGAGGCCGGCGGGCTTGTCGACCACGAGGATGTCGTCGTCCTCGTAGACGATGCTGAGGGGGATCGCCTCCGGCTCGAGGGTCGTTCGCTCCGGCGGCGGCAGCGTGACTTCGATGCGCTGGCCTGCTTCGAGCGTGACGCCGGCCTTCGTCGCCGGCCGGCCGTCGATGGTGACGAGGCCGCGGTCGATCAGCCGGCGGACGCGCGAGCGCGTGAGGCCGGCGGGCAAACTGCGGGCGACGAAGACATCGAGGCGTTCTCCGGAGCGGTCGGCGGTGAGGGACTGGACGTCAGTCACGGTCGGGCGGGCCGCGCAGCCGTTCGCCCTCGAAGAAGAGGAAGAACACGATGATGGTGGCGACACCGATGTTGATCGAGGCGTCGGCGACGTTGAACGCGGGGAAGTGGTCGAAGTTGATGAAGTCGGTGACTTCGCCGAAGCGGACGCGGTCGATCAGGTTGCCCGCGGCGCCGCCCAGCTGGAGCGCGAGCGCGACGCGCAGGAGGCCGTGGTCCATGGGGGGGAAGATGTAGTAGATCACGATGGCCGCGACGCCCACGAGCGACGTGATGATGAGGAAGACCGTCTGACCCTGCAGGATGCCGAAGGCGGCGCCGCTGTTGGCGACGTTGATGATGTTCAGAGGCCAGTCGCGGTCGGGCCAGGCCTCCCCGTAGTCAAGCGTGGCGCGGATGGCGATCTTGGTGATCTGGTCGAGCGCGATCACGGCCGCCGCGATGAAGAAGAAGAGCACGTCGTTACGGCGCGAGGAAGCTATGGATGCCTCCGGGCCGTCCGGAGCATCGGCGGGCTGGTCGCGCTCGCTGACCGACAGCTGCTCGCTCACGAAGGCAGGATAGCATGCCCCGCGCAGGCCCCAGGCTAGGGTCACGGGTCAGGGGTCATGGGCCATGAATCGCCGTAGTGGACGGGCTGGCCGGGCGCCGTGACGCTCGATACGCTGTGCGCGATGCGCTGGGTCGAGCAGGAGGGCAACGAGCGCGGCTTCGTCGTGGAGCGTGGCGGGCAGGACGTGCCCGGCGTGCTCTGGACGCCGGGCGACGCAGACGAGCCGTTTCCGCTGGTGCTCGCCGGGCACGGCTATCTGCTGAACAAGCGCGTCTTGTTCCCAACGACGCTGCCCGCCGATCTCACGTCGCGCGGGCTAGCCGTCGCCGCGATCGATGCGTCGGAGCATGGGGAGCGCGCTCTGGACGGCGGTCGCGACGCGGCCGCGGTCGACCGGGCGTTCCGCGCGCACTGGCGCTCGCACGGCGGGACGGAGATGGCCGCGGATTGGCGCGCGGCGCTGGACGAGCTCGCGCGCCTGCCGGAGATCGACGAGCGGCGCGCGGGCTACTGGGGGCTGTCGCTCGGTACGCAAACAGGGCTCGCGTTCCTGGCGAGCGAGCCTCGTGTCAGGGCGGCGGTGCTGGGGCTGAGCGCCCTACCCGACCCCGGGCCGCGCATCGCGGAGTACGCGGGCGGCGTGCGCTGCCCGGTGTTCTTCATTCAGCAGCTCGACGACGAGACCGCGACGCTCGAACGCTCGCAGGCGCTGTACGAGGCGATCGGCTCGGAGGACAAGACCCTGCGGTCGAGCGCGGGCGCGCACACGGAGGTGCCAGCCGCGGTGTTCGAGGAGGCGTACGCGTTCCTGGCGGAGCGGCTCGAATAGGCTGCTGACCTCGATCACGCCGAGGGATCAGATTCCTCGCTACGCTCGGAATGACAACGCGTAGCCTAACCCTCGCTGACGGAGACGTTCGCCAGCTTCTCGAGCGCCTTGACGAGCGCCTGGGTGCCCGCTTCGCCCAGGCCTTCGGCCTCGAGGGCGGCGAAGAGCTGGTGCACGAGCGCGGTGCCGGGCAGCGGGGCTGAGCGCTGGTTCGCCAGCTCCAGCGCAAGGCGGAGGTCCTTCTGCTGGTGGGCGATCTTGAAGCCTGGCTTGAAGTCGCCCGCGAGGATGCGCGGGGCGAGGTTGTGCAGCGCCCACGAGGAGCCTGCGCCCGAACGCACGGCCTCGATCATCGTGGCGGGCGGCACGCCGGCCTTCGCGGCGAGCACAAGCGCCTCGCTCATGGCGAGGTTGTTCAGCCCGACGACGACCTGGTTGCAGAGCTTCACCACCTGGCCGCAGCCGCTCGGGCCGCAGTAGACGATCGTCTTGCCGAGGACGTCGAACAACGGACGGCATCGTTCGAAGACGTCCTGCTTGCCGCCGGCCATGATCGAGAGCGTGCCGTCGATGGCGCCTTGCTCGCCGCCGCTCACCGGCGCGTCGAGCATCTCGATGCCGGCCCCGGCGTAGCGCTGCGCGATCGAGCGTGTGACGGACGGCGACATCGTGGTCATGTCGATGTGGACGAGGCCGTCGTGGGCGCCCTCGATGATGCCGTCCGGGCCGAGTGCGACCTGCTCGACGTCGGGTGAGTCGCCCACGATCGTGATCACCACGTGCGAACGTTCGGCGACCTGGCGCGGCGAGGCGGCCTCCGTGGCGCCTTCCGCGACGAGGGCGTCGATGCCCGGCCGGCCGCGGGCAGACGCCCGCCCGCCTGGGCGGCTCCAGATGGTGAGCTGGTGGCCGGCCTTGAGCAGGTTGCGCGCCATGGGCCGGCCCATGATGCCGAGGCCGATGAAGCCGATGCTGATTGGATCAGCTGCCATGTCGCACACCCATGCCTTGCTAGCGTTCTCAGCAGTATACGCGGAGCCAAGGATCGTTTGCAGACGGCATGGGAATCGGTGATACTACAGGAGCAGGGATACCACAATGACACAACGCAATGGCAAGCTACAAAACCTCGTCCGAGCTGGTGCGGTGAAGCGTCACCGTCGCTCGGTGGTCACCGCGTCGCCGAAGGCGGGCAAGGCGAGGCCTTTCAGGACGTTTCGGCTGAAGCCGGGCATTCGCATTGAAAAGGCGGTCAAATCCGTTCACTAGGGCATCATGGCCCCAGCTGTCGAGCATCGTTTTACAGAAGAACCACTGCCCCAGGCAGTGGTTCTTGACGCTGACTTCGTTGTGAGCGTGCTACACGAAGGCGAGGAGTTCCATAAGGATTGCGCTCAGTTTGCCGCACGGCTCCTGGAAGGCAGTGCTTCTATCATCTACACCCAGCTCCTGAGATTGGAGTTCATGAGCGCTTGGCAGAGCGCCATACGAAGACGCGGGATTCCGGATGCCATGCGTCCACGCCAGGGACGGCTCTTCGGAAGTATCGAAGGCGACCGCGATGATCTCTACAAACTCGGAGACGACTTCCTCGCCGATTTTCTCAGCCGCTTCAACCGCTATGAGGTCAGGCTGAGCGCCACGCTCCAGAACAATGCCCGTCGTTTGATGGCGTCCTATAACCTTAGGCCCATGGATGCGTGTCTGGTCGCCGGTGCATTCCAGACGGGCGTCCAGCATGTGGCGTCGCTCGACCGCGACTTTCGCCGAGTCGACGACATCGACCTCTGGAATGGGCACGTTCCCGCCCGACGTCAGGCAAAGCGCAGAAGGAGCAGCTAGTTCTATGGCCATCGACCCGGGGATCTTTCGCGCGTACGACATCCGAGGGAAGGTCGGGCCGGGCATCACGGCGGAGGTCGCCGAGGCGCTCGGGCGGGCGTTCGGGACG
>JBBDNH010000179.1:0-3890 GCA_040877745.1 Dehalococcoidia bacterium | reverse complement strand
GCCCGTCGAGGGTCGCGATGAGGCCCGCCTCGTCCCGCGCGACGGCGTGGAGCGTAACCTCGTCGACGCCAGCGTCCTCGTAGCCCTTCTGGACGCCGGCGTCGGCCGGGACCGTGTACGGGCAGACGCCGACCTGGATCTCCGAGCGCGTGCGGCCGCGCGCCTCGAGGAGCTGGTCGAGCTTGGCGAGGCGCTCACGCATCTCCTCGGGGCTCTGGTTGAACGCGTACCAGCCCTGGCCGTGCTCGGCGACGCGGCGCAGCGCCGCGTTGCTGTGGCCGCCGATGTGAACAGGCACGTGCGGCTGCTGGACGGGCTTCGGGTACTGGCGCGTGGGCGGCAGGCTGTAGAACTCGCTCTCGTACTGCGAGACCTCGTCGCACCAGAGCGCGCGCATGACCTCGATGTACGCATCGCAGCGCTCGCCGCGGCGCTCGAACGGCACGTGGAGCGCCTCGAACTCCTCGCGCAGCCAGCCCACCCCGATGCCCAGGTCCAGGCGGCCGTTCGAGAGCCAGTCGACCGTCGCCGCCTCCTTCGCCGTGTAGACCGGGTTGCGCTGCGGCAGCAGGCAGATGCCGGTACCGAGCCGGATGCGACTGGTGACGGCGGCCAGGTTCGACAGCACCACGAACGGGTCCAGGACGCCGGACTCAGGGCCGATGGGGATCTTGCCGGTATCCGCGTACGGGTAGACCGACTCGTAGCTGTCGAAGAGGACGACGTGCTCCGGCACCCAGATCGAGTGGAAACCGCGGTCTTCGGCCGCAGTGCCGAGTGTGCGGATGTACTCCGGCGTTGCGAAGGGATTGACGAGCGGCGTAGAGAGACCGACCTTCACGGTGTGGCTCCTTCCGGTGCGGCGAGATGCACGGCGCATTGTAGCAGAGCGGCCAGTGCGAGCCGCTCATCGGGCGTGACGCCGGCTGCAAGCCGGCCAGCCTACGGAAACAGGGCGTCGACCGACGGGCTGCCGGGCGGCTCGTCGTAGAGGCGCTCTGCGCGCACGACGAGGCGTTGGTCGTAGGTGTACGTCGCGCCGTCGAAGGTGCCGCCGCACGTGATCAGCGTGATCACCTCGCGCGGCGTATCACCAACGATCTCGCCCAGGGGCGCCGTCGCGGCGTAGACCATCTCGCGAGAGATCACGCTGTACTGATAGACCGTGCCGTCCTCTAGCCGCACCTCGATCACGTCGTCCGCCAGCAGGTCTCTGAGGTTCCAGAACACCGCCGGGCCGTAGTTGTAATAGTCCACATGGCCAGAGAACACGGCGTTGCTGCCGAAGCCCGGATGGACACTGAAGTCGTACCAGGCGACTTCCGATGGCCCGTCGGGCGACTCCATGACGCCGTTCGCGTCCGTGCCAAGCGTGATCACCGGCGCATCGACGCCGAACTTGGGGATAGCCAGCGCCGCGATGGGCGCTTCGCTGGGCGGTGCGCCAGCTGTCGGCTCCGGCGTGAGGAAGTCCTCGATGCGGGGTTCCAGCGTGGGAACGAAGATCGTGGTGGGGCCGCTGCCGCCCACGGTGCCGTTCAGGATGAGGACGAAGAGGACCGCCGCCGCGAACAGCGACAGCGCTCCCGCTGCCATGATGACGGCCGGAAGCGTTCGAACGACTGAGCTGCGGCCTGATGCGCGCCGCGTCACGTTCGCTCCCTCTCTACCCACCCCAATTGCAACCGAGTCGTGGTGCTCTGCCCCGGCTCGTGGCGGCGCAGCTACTGACCGGCCGCGTCGACCGAAGGGCTACCGCCCTGCTCCCCAAACAACCGCTCCGCGCGGACGATGACCCGCTGGTCGTATTCACCGGCATCCTGGTAGAACGTTCCGCCGCAGGTGATCAGCGTGATCACCTCGCGCGCCGTATCACCGACGATCTCGGCGATGGGCGCGCTCTCCGCGAAGACCATCTCTCGCGAGACGACGCCGTACTTGTAGACGGTGCCGTCCTGCAATCGCACTTCGATAATGTCGTTCGACTCGAGGTCTTTCAGGTGCCAGAACACGGCCGGACCGTAGTTGTAGTAGTCGACGTGGCCGGAGAAGACCGCGTTGCTGCCGAAGCCCGGGCGGGCGCTGAAGTCGTACCAGGCGACACTCGTTGGGCCGTCGGGCGATTCCATGATTCCGTTAGGATCCACGCCCAGCGTGATCAGCGGCGCTTCGACGTCGAACTTCGGAATCGCCAGCGTGTCGATCGGCGCCTCGCTGGGTGGCGTTGGCGCGGCGGTCGGCGAAGGGATTGGCGTCAGGAACTTGCTGATGTCATAGGGGATGGCGACCGACGTTTCAGGGCCGCTGTAGCCTTCGTCGCCGACGGCGCCGGTGAAGTTCAGGATGAAGAGGATCGCCGCGGCGGCGAGCGAGACGACGCCCGCGCCCATCACGACGAGGGAGAGCCGTTGCCAGGCTGGGTTCCGGCTCGAAGTCTGTTGGGTCACGCCTCTTCTCCTACCTCCCTTATGTTACAGGCTCGGCAGCCCCGGCGACGTGCTCCAGATCACCCGTGCTCCAGATCACCATACGTTCAGGTACTATACTGGCAGGCGGGCTGCACCCGCCTGCCACTAAAGCGATCATAACAGTGAACACTTGCCTGATCAAGTACGTTACACCTCGATGAAGCTCCTCGGAGCGGCGCTGGCCGCGCTCTCGTTCGCGCTTACCGCGTGCGGCGGTAGCGACGACGCCGGCCTGCTGCCCGGCCCGAGCAACGTCATCGTGTTCGGCGCGCAGGACGGCGACTCCGAGCGTTACGGGCTCTACATCGTGGAGCCGGACGGCGAGGGCCTGCGCCCGCTCGCCGTCGAGGGCGGCGTCGTGACGTCGCCGGCGTGGTCGCCGGAGACCGGCCGGATCGCGTACCTCGTCCTCAACTCCGAACAGGGCGGCCTGGCGACGCTGCGCGTGTACGACTTCGAGAGCGAGCGCACCTCGACGGTCACGGAGCGGGCGCTCCCGCAGCCGGCAAGCTGGTCGCCGGACGGCCGGCGCTTCGTCTTCGCGGAGGACGCCGGCGGCGGGCCACGATTGCGCATCTACGATGTCGGGCGGGCCAACCTGCTCGATCTTCCCGAGCTCCCCGGCAGCGAACCCGCCTGGTCGCCGGACGGCGACGAGATCGTCTACGTGAGCCCGGATGGCGAGCTCAACATCGTTGACACGGACTTCGACGAACCGCGCGCGCTGATCGAGCGCGAGGGCGTCGAGGCAGGCCCGCGCTGGTCGCCGGACGGCGCGCGAGTCGCCTTCACGAGCGCGCCCGGCGCGGCGACGGGAGCGTCGCTGCTGGTGTTGGACGTCGACAGCGGCGCGGTCACCGAGCTGGGTGCCGGCATCGATGCCGCGTGGCCGCCGGAAGGCGACCAACTCGCCTACAGCCTGGCGATGGGCGTCCCGCCGCTGATCACGAACGCGAACATCCACCTCGTTGCGGCCGGCGGCGGCGAGCCGGTGGCGCTCAGCCAGGCGAGCACCGTCGACGTGGCGCCGAGCTGGTCGCCGGACGGCAACGCGATCGTTTACCTCGCCCAGGCCGACCTGCGGACATCGTTCGTCTGCCTGGTGCAGCTCGACCCGGAGCAGCGCGACTGCCTCGATCTGCCCGGCCTGCTGCCCACGAACCCTGTCTGGTCGCCGCAATAGCAAGACGCCCCGATCGTGATCGGGGCGCCCTGGGTACGCTAGCTATGCGGGCGGCGTCAGAAGAACCGCAGGTCCCCCATGAAGAGCCCCATGCTGCTCAGCTGGCCCGCCGGGAACCCGGTGATCATGCCGGCGGACAGCTGCAGGACGAGCAGCGCGTCGAGGGCATCGATCTCGTCGTCGCCGTTGACGTCCGCGGCGTCCGGGAACGGAACGGGCGCGGAGCCTGCCGCGTCCTG
>JBBDNH010000178.1:0-3894 GCA_040877745.1 Dehalococcoidia bacterium | reverse complement strand
GGGGGTTCCCCGGCCCCTCTCTGTACTCGGTGCGTTGCGTCGTGCTACGGAAGCGCGTCCGCGGGCACCTCGATCTCTTGGAGCGAGTCGACGCTCAGATCGGCGACCGCCACGCCCTCCCAGCTATAGCCGGGGCCGGTGATCTCGATCCGGCCGTTGGCGTACACGCCGAGCGCGACCGCCTGGCCCGGATCGTGGTCGTCGGGACCGAGCGTGACCGGGAAGAGACATATCGAGCAAGTCCACCCTTCGATCGACTCGGCCGCTTCGACCAAGCTCGCCCGGGTCAGCTCGTCGCCGGCGAGCCGGAGCGTCTCGGTCATCAGCTCAGCGACGTACTGCGCGTAGAGCGTCAGGACGCTGGCGGCCGTGGCGCCGGAGGCCGTACCCACGCCGTGCTCCTCCAGAATGCTCTTGTGGTTCGCGATGCCCTCGTTCTCGTCCTGCCAGGCCATGTACGTGGCGACCGGCCCAACGGTACCAGCGATGTTCTCCTCGCCGGCGATGAGCGCAGTGAGCTCGTTCATGCTGACAGCGCTGATCACGAACTGGGTGTCCCAGTTCAGGTCCTGTCGGGCGTGCCTGATGGCGTTGCCCAACAGCAGCGGTGTGACGAACATGATCACCGCGTCCGCTTCGGCGTCGCGGAGCAGCGCGATCTGCGAGTTCAGATCGGCATCGGTGACCTCGTACGAGTGCTCTCCGACGAGCTCGGCCTCGTCGTTCACGCCGAGCTTGATGCCCACGAGGCCATCCTGGCCGAAGTCGTCGTTCTGGTAGATCACGCCGTACTTGCCGCCTGGGAAGCTGTCGGCGACGTACTTGCCCAGGACGAGTCCCTCGCCGTTGTAGTTCGGGTTCGAGCCGAAGACGAGCGGCCGCGCGGCCGGGTCCTCCACCCACTCGACGGCGCCCGTGGCGACGTACATGTCGGGCACGCCCTGCTCCTGCAGGAAGTTGACGACCTGAAGGTGGTTCGGCGTTCCGAGTGCGTTGAACATGGCGAAGATACCGTCCTGCTCAACGAGCTTCCTGGTGAGGTCGACCGCCATCGGCGGCGAGTACTGGTCGTCCTCCTGCAGATAGGTGATCATCCGGCCGTTAACGCCGCCCTCGGTGGCGTTGATGTAGTTGAAGTAGGCGGCGGTGAAGTTCGGGATGACGTTGTAGGCCGCGATTGGCCCGGTCAGCGATGTGTGCGTCCCAAGCACGACTTCGGTGTCCGTGACACCGGGGACTTCGCCGGTATCGACAGGCTCGGTCGCTGCCGGGGTCTCGTCGTCGCCGGGCGTGGGCTCGTCGTCTCCGTCGTCTCCACAGGCGACGGCGACGAGTGCGATGATTGCGATGAGGGCTCCGAAGAGCCAGTAGCGGTGTGAGGTTCTCACACGTGCACCTCCTTGCGGATGTTTGAAGCATTCATCGTGAGCGGCATGCGCCCACGGGCGTTGCGCAGCACCATCACCTCCCTCCCGTCAACGGTGCTCGTCTTGCGTTGTCGTGTCCTCCTCCGGTTTCGGTCGCCGGAGCGCTCTGAGCCCAACCCGGTCGAGCGCCGTGTCGACGTTCGCTCTCAGCTGGTCTGGCGAGAGGCTCCGTCGCATGGATCTCCAGACCCCCACGGGCCCGGCCTCCACCAGGCCGTGAATGAAGCCTGCCAGGCCTCTTGGAAAGAATATCATCGTCAGGATCAACAGGGAACCGTAGATGACGTCGCGCAGCTTGTTAAAGTCGAGCTCGGCGACAGGACCGAGGAACGGAACGAAGTTCGCGATGCTATCGATCCAGTCCGGCAGATTGCTGATCACTTCTGCCTGGAACGTGAGGAACAGACCGCCGAAGACCGAGCCGAGGACGGTCGCCAGGCCCCCGATCACGATCGCGACCAGGAAGAGGATCGACTCGCGAAAACCGAGGCTCTCCGGCGAGACGAACGTCTGCACCGCGAAGAAGAGACCGCCCGCAATTCCCGCGTAGAACGAGCTAATCGCGAAGGCGAGGGCCTTGTAGAACGGCACGTTCACGCCCATCTGCTCCGCGCCGATCTCGCTATCTCGCAGCGCCACGAACGCGCGCCCGAACCTGCTCCTGGTCATCGTCCAGAACAGGATGGTCATGAGGATGGCCACGCTCATCGTGACGTAGTACATCCACTGGGCCTGGTCCAGGAAGCTATCGAAGAAGCCCGGTGGCTGTGGCCGCGAGATGCCGATCCCGTTCGCGCCGTTCGTCCAGCCATCGATCAGGTTGAGCTTCAGGATCTGCGGCAGCGTGATGATCAGCGAGAACGTCGCGATCGCCAGATAGGGTCCGGTGAGCCGTACCGCCGGCAGCCCGATCACAATGCCGCCCACGGCGCCCGTGAAGATGCCCGCGATTGGTATCGCAAGCGCGAGAGGGATGTTCATGTCCTGGGACAGAATGCCGGTCGAGTACGCGCCGATCAGGACAACCGCCGCGTGCCCCAACGAGATCTGACCGCTGTAGCCGGTGAGCAGGTTCATGCTCAGCACGACCAACAGCCAGACACCGAACATCGTCGCGTTGAAGGTGCGGAACTCGCCGACGAAGCCATCGAAGAACGGCCACTCGTGCACGAACGGAAAGACGACGATCACAACACCCAGCAGCGTCAGCCAGAGCGTCCGGGGCTTGAGCAGCTCGTCGATCACGTTCTCATACTCTCCGCGCCACGCCTCTGCCGAAGATGCCGGTCGGCCGCAGCATCAGCACCAGCACGATGACGACGAACGCCACCGTGAGGTCGACGCTGCCCACGTCCGACGGCACGTACGTGCCCGCCATGTTTCGGACGACGCCGATCAGCAGGCCGCCCGCGATGGCGCCCACGGGGCTATCGAGTCCACCGACGACGGCCGCCGCGAAGGCGAAGAGCAGGATCGGCAGGAAGGTGCTCGTGGTGAGCCCGAAGTTCTGCGAGATGAGCAGGCCGGCCACCGCGCCCGCGCCGGCCGAGAGCGCCCAGCCGAGCGTCAGCATCCGCCCTACCGGGATCCCGACGAGCTGGCTGGCGAGCCGGTTCTGCGCCGTCGCGCGCATGGCCAGGCCGACCTTGGTGAACTGGAAGAGCGCGTACAGCAGTACCATGATGACGCCGCCGCCCGCCAGGATGCCCAGGCTCGCCCGGCCGATGCAGATGTCGGAAACGCACACGGCCTGGCCGCTAAAGACGGAAAACGGCCCGAAGCCCTTCGGTTGGGACCCCCAGATCCAGAGCGCCAGGCCGTTGAACATCGTGAACAGGCCCAGCGTCACGATGAGGCTGTTGAGCACCGGCGCCTGCTCGACGCGGCGCAGGATGAACAGCTCCAGCGACGCGCCGATCGCCATCGCGACGATGATGGCCAGGAAGAACGCGGGCCAGAAGTCCATCCTTGTCATGAAGGTCCAGGCGAGGAACGTGCTGAACATGGCCATCTCGCCCTGCGCGAAGTTCAGGATCGATGTCGAGCGGTAGATGAGGACGATCGCCAGCGCCAGGATCGCGAAGCCGCTGCCGCTCGCGATGCCGCTGAGCACCTGCTGCGCGAACAGGCTCGGGTCTGACCACGGGGGCGCGGCCAGCAAGCCCGGCGACTCCAGGTACGCTGCGAAGGCTGCTGCGGCCGTGTCCATACGCCGTCGCTCCTAGTATCCCAGGTAGGCCTTGCGGACCTGTTCGTTGCCGCGCAGATGCGCGGCTTCGTCGTCGAGCACGACCGTGCCCGCTTCCAGCAGGTAGCCGTAGCTCGCGACATCGAGCGCGATCTTCGCATCCTGCTCGACGAGGAGGATCGACAGGCCCTCCGCTTCGTTGATCGCCTTGATGATCGTGAAGATCTCGCGCACCAGCATCGGCGCCAGGCCGAGCGACGGCTCGTCGAGCAGCAGCAG
>JBBDNH010000177.1:0-3897 GCA_040877745.1 Dehalococcoidia bacterium | reverse complement strand
CCGGACGACTGCGACCTCATCCCTGGCGCGTACATCCACTGCATCTCAGACGTGCAGCAGGCCGGCGCCGACCTGGTCGCTCCCATTCTCTGCTACTTCGACTCCACCACCGTGATCGTCAACCCGGAACACTCCTCCGATACCGGCGACGGCCTGTTCGGCGTTCCGCCGCCGGAACCGTTCGCCGACATCGAGGGTTCGCAGACGGAACTCACGGGCACCGTCGGTTCGAACACCATCAGCCTCGAAGGCTGCTTCGAGGACGAGGACGGCCAGTCAACGGCGCTGGGACACGTCTACACTGATGTGTCGTTCAACGCCAACACCGGCCTCGGCACAGCGGACATCTGGCTCTTCGAGACGCTGGGCAACTGCACCGGCGGCACTCCGGACGGCGCGCCCGATATCGACGACGCGTCCATGCGCACTGTGCGCCAGGCCGTCCGCGCCGACAACCGCGATACCGACACCGACGGTTGCCCGGACGCGAGCGAGCTCAGCCAGATCGCAGAGCTCGGCGGAATGCGCGACCCCTGGAACGCCTGGGACTACTTCAACCCGACCAACGACGGCCACATCCGCGTCGACGACATCCTGGCCGTCGCAGAGCTCTTTGGCGAGACGCCGCCCGGGCCGCCCTACGACGAAAAGTACGACCGATCAACCCTCACCGGAGGGAACGCCTGGAACATCGCCGGGCCTGACGATGCCATCAACGCGGACGACGTAGTGAGAGCCGCGGCACAGTACCGCCACGACTGCGGCGCAGGCTTCGTCAAGAGCGGCACCCCCACACCGGCGCCCCCGACGGCCGCTCCCGGGCTCAGCTTCTACCTCGCAGTGGACGCGGACGGCAACACGACGAACGACTGCAACACCAACACCGGCCCGACACACTGCTTCGTCGACCCGGAAGACGAGTTCGACCTCAAGGTCTACCTCAGCAGCGTCCCGTTCTCCTACACCGGCCTGGACTTCTTCGTCAACCACACCGGCGTCACATCCAACTTTTCGCCGGACACGGTCTGGCCCAGCTGTATCGCGGAGGTGTCATTCTACTTCCCGATCGCCACCTCCTGGGGGTGTGTCAGCGGAGTGGCGCCCCCCGTTCCAACGTCATCATTCACGGGGCTGGTCGGCACCAACAGCTTCACCTGTGACGAGAGCGGCAGCGTGTCGCTCGTCCACGGCGTGCACGACACGACGGTCCTCGTCAACTCGAACCTCAAGCTCGTCGAGGGCACCGGCTCCAGCGAAACGCTCGATATCACCTGCGGCGACCCGACCGCGACCCCGACGCCCGTGCCCACCGTGCCCCTGCTGGGCAACGGCCCCGGCGACGGCCCGGACGGCCCCCTCGCCAACCTGCCCAAGGCCGACAGCCCGCGCGGCATGGACGCGCCGCAGGTCGGCGGGGGCGGCGGGGGCGAAGCAGCCGGCTCGTCGGACGTCCTTTACTTCGCCGACACCGGCAACGACAGGGTCAGGAAGATCGAGCCGGTCGACTTCACTACAGGCGTTCTCACGACCATCGCCGGCGGCGGCGACGGCACGTGCGGCGGCGCGCAGACGAACTCCATCGGGGACGGCTGCCCGCCCACGAACGCCATCCTCAACGCGCCGCGCGACGTCTTCATCGCGCCGTCCGGCGACATCTACATCGCCGATACGGGGCACTGCCGCGTGCGCAAGATCACCGCGGGCATCATTTCGACCGTCGCCGGTACCGGGACCTGTGATTACAACAACGAGGGTACCGCCACATCGGCGCAGCTCGATCAGCCCTCCGGCGTCGCGGTCGACGCCGCGGGCAACCTCTACATCGCCGATACCGAGAACTGCCGAATCCGCAAGGTCGCGTCGGGCGTGATCTCGACCGTCGCCGGCACCGGCACGTGCGGCTACATCGGCGACTCCGTGCTCGCAATCGAAGCCCAGCTCAACCGCCCGCGCGACGTCTCCGTCCTGCTGCCCGACGACGACATCGTCATCGCCGACACGAACAACCATCGCATCCGGCGCGTGAACGTGCCAGGCGGCACGATCACGTCGATCGCCGGCACCGGCAATACCGGCTACAGCGGCACGGCAACCGTAGCCTCGACAGCGGCCGTGAACGCCCCCGAAGCGCTCGACGCGGCCAACTATCGTGTGGTCTTCGCCGATACCGGGCACGACCGCATCCGGCGCATCGACACGCTTCGGAACACGATCAACACCATGGTCGGCCCGGATGGCCTCGCCATCGCGACCTTGATCCAGCCAGGCGGCGTCGCGCTGCTCAACGTCGAGGCCGACGGCACCGGCGGCGACACCACTGCCTTCACCGAGACCGAGCCCGACCGCGTGAGCGCCGGCGCCGTCGGCACTGACGGCGAAACAGTCGACACCCTGCCACCTACAACCAGCTGCAGCATCCTGCCCGGCACCTCGTCGATCGACTGGATGCTGCCGGCGGTGCTGCTCGGTCTGGTGGTCTTCAGGAAGCGGATCACCACGCTCTTCATCCGGCTCAACAGCGCCCTTCGATCGTTGCGCGGCCCTGCGCATCGCGTTCCCAGCGGCTAGCAAGCTTTCGCTTCTTTCGCCGCCGGCGCTACAATCGCCCTTGTAGCCATGGGCGCCATCACAACGTTCCTCCGCGACCTCGCGAACCTGCACGTCGGCAAGCGCGGCGTGCATCGCTGGACGAAGTGGCGCGAACGAGCGTGGTGCGCCTACTGCGGCAAAGAGGCGTAGCTACGGGTTCTCCCGAGGCCAGCGGCCTTGGCAGAATGCTATAATGCCGTGCATTTCGCGACCGCGTTCGTGAGCCGTTACTTGGACTCACGTCAAGTCAACCGAAGGCCAGGAGGGAGTCCCGGATGACGGACCGCAAGTACGTCTACCTCTTCCACGAGGGCAACAAGGACCAGAAGGACCTCCTCGGAGGAAAGGGCGCCAACCTCGCCGAGATGACCAACCTCGGCCTGCCGGTCCCGCCGGGACTCACCATCACCACCGAGGCCTGCAACGCCTACATCGCGGGCGGCAACGCGTTCCCTGATGGCCTGCTCGACCAGGCCCGCGACGCGCTCAAGCAGGTGGAGGAGCAAACGGGCAAGCGCCTCGGCGACCCCGGGCGGCCGCTCCTCGTCTCCGTTCGTTCAGGCGCGAAGTTCTCGATGCCCGGCATGATGGACACGATCCTCAACCTCGGCCTGAACGAGGCCACGCTCGCAGGGCTGATCGAGGCCACGGGCGACGCGCGCTTCGGATACGACTCCTGGCGCCGCTTCATCATGATGTTCGGGGACATCGTCCTCGGCATCGGCCGCCACAAGTTCGACACGATCTTCGAGGAGGGCAAGGCGAAGGCGCGCGTAGCGACGGACGCCGAGATGCCGGCCGAGGCGCTCCGCGACATCGCGGAGCGCTTTCGCGTTCTGGTGAAGGACGAGACCGGCGCCGCCTTCCCCGACGACCCGATGCAGCAGCTCGAGCTCGCCATCCGGGCGGTCTTCGACTCCTGGAACAACCCGCGCGCCATGCACTACCGGCGCATCGAGAGCATCCCCGACGACCTCGGCACCGCGGTCAACGTGCAGGCCATGGTCTTCGGCAACATGGGCGACGACTCCGGCTCCGGCGTTGCGTTCACGCGCGACCCCGTCTCCGGCGACAGGGAGATCTGGGGCGAGTTCCTGCGCAACGCTCAGGGCGAGGACGTCGTCGCGGGCATCCGCACGCCGACGCCGATCGCCGAGCTCAAGGCGCAGTGGCCGGAGCTCTACGAGGAGTTCGCCACGATCGCGCAGAAGCTCGACAAGCACTACCGCGACGCGATGGACATCGAGCTTACGGTCGAGCAGGGCAAGCTCTACATGCTCCAGTGCCGCGTCGGCAAGCGCACGACAC
>JBBDNH010000176.1:0-3911 GCA_040877745.1 Dehalococcoidia bacterium | reverse complement strand
CCTGCGACCGGCCGTGGCCGCGCAGGTCGAGCGCGTACGCAGCGTAGCCGGCCGCAGCGAGGTGCTCGCCGGCGTGGTCGTAGCGCCCGCTGTGCTCGGCGAAGCCGTGCACGATGGCGACGGTCGCCTTCGGCTCCGCCGGACGCCACGACCGTTCGAACAACTCCAAGCCGTCCGCGGACTGCCAGACGCCCTCGTCGCGCTGCATACGCACAGCATCATACCCGACCGGCCAGTCACGATCTGCAGTCCTGCCGGGGCATACCCCCGTGGGAGTACGCCCCGCGACAGGTCGCATTGCGTCTACCAGCGCGCCAGTATCGCTGTGTCCTAGGCGGAGCGCCGGCGCATGATCGATTGATCGACTCATATCATCGACTCCCGGCGGCGTGTGACAATGCCTGCAGCGAAAGGAGCAACCCACATGACGCACCTTGCCGGCAGTCCGATAGAAGTACGGATCCTGATCGCCGATACCTCGGCGGCATCACGTCACAGGGTCCGAGAGGTGTTCGATCGGGACCGCTGGTTCAACGTGGCCGGTGAGGTCGCGAGGCCGCAGGAGCTGCCGCAGGCGTGCATCCAGCTTGCGCCCGACGTGGTGTTCCTCGGCCTCGGCGGCGACGAGCACGACCTCGATGGTGAGCTCGCGCGGGCCGCGCTGAGGCAGTCGATACGCTGCGCTCCGGCGCTCAACGTCATCGCGCTGATCGCGGGCGATTCGCCGGACGATGTCCTGGAGCCCGTCCGCGCGGGCGCGAAAGGCGTGCTGCTGCGCGACGCCGCCGCCTCCACGCTGCTGGAGGCGGTCGCGGATGTCATGGCCGGCAGCGCGGCGCTCGACCCGCGCCTCACGGGCGCGCTCTTCGAGCAGTTGGCCGCGATGAACGGCCCGCAGGGCACGGACGCGCCGCGCCTGCGACTGCATCCGGCGGTCGTGCGCGCGCTCAGCCCGCGCGAGCAGGAGGTGCTTGAGCTGCTTGCCAGAGGACGGCGCAACAAGGAGATCGCGGCGCAGCTCGGCGTCAGCGTCGGGACAGTGAAGACCCACCTGCGGCACATCTACCGCAAGCTAACGGTCGCGGACCGGACGGCGGCCGTCCTGACCGCGCTCCAGCTTCGCCTGCCCGAAGCCGCTTAGGGCAGCCGGGAGGCTGCTTAGGCGGCCCGAAGCCGCCGGTTAGGCGGCCCGAAGCCGCCGCGTTAGGCGGCCCGAAGCCGCCGCGTTAGGCGGCCCGCTGGGCGTGCGGCGCCGCGAGCATCGCGGCAGAGCGCGCGGCCTGCACCAGAGAACCCGCGTCCGTGCCGTCCACGCCGAAGGTCGCGCTGCCGCCGCGCACGTCGCTCCCTGACCAGGCGCCAATGCGAGGCAGCGCCTGCCAGACCGCGGTCTCCAGCCGCTCGACCAGCCGGCCGCGCTTCGTTTCGTCGACGCCCTGCGCGATCACGGCCAGCTCGCTGCCGCTGAGCAGCGCAACGACGTCCGTCGCGTGCATGACACCATCGATCACGTCGGCGATGCTCTCGAGCGCGGCGGTCGAGAGCGCGGGCGCGCCGCCCTCGCCGCCAACGGCGCGCAGGCGGAGGACGATCGTCGTGAACGGCGCCCCGCCGCTCTTCGCTCGTTCGCACTGCAGCGCCAGCCTGTCGTAGAGGTACGTCCGGTTGTGGAGGCCCGTCGCCTCCTCGTAGACGCTCGCCCACACGAGCAGGCTGTCGCGCTGCCGCCGCACGAGCTCTTCGAACGCGAGCGCGAGCAGGCCGGTGATCGTGACGCCGCCGAGCAGGTTGATCGTGAACGCCAGCTCGGGCGTGTAGTCGCTCGCGTCGAGGCCGCTGGGGACCCAGGGGATGATCCAGAGGAGGAGGAAGCCCGCCATGCACAGGAACGCGACCAGCGCCAGCCGTCGGAACCGTTGCCAACGATAGTAGTTCTGGTAAGCGAGCTTCGCCCTGCTGCGACCCTCCAGCGATTGCGTGTCGACCGCGGCCGAGCCGTGCCGCGCGCCGTCGCGCTGAGAGACTTCCGGCATAGGGGCTTCTCCTCCCATGTCTCAGGATCGACGCCTGGCAGTGCGCCAGTATCCGCCAAAGGGGGGAACGTCGATAGGGCGGTTCGCTAGCGACCGCAGCCTGAAGGCCGCCGCATGAGGCGGCGGATCAGCTGCCGGCGCGCTGGTGCGCGTAGCCGCGCGCGGAGATCGGCCAGACTTCGATGACCTCGCCGTCGCGGACGGCGTAGATCACATCGTGGAGGTTAATCGTGGGGTCGATGTGCGAGGGCCAGAGCTCGATGCGGTCGCCGGCGCCGATGGCGCTGTCCGCGGGGATCGTGATTGAGGCGTGCTCGTCGCTGAGGAAGACGACCTCCGCGCCCGCGATGTCCTTCACGAGGGGGTTGCCGTGGTCGTAGGTGTTCGACTTATGCCCGCAGTCGGCGACGCAGTAGTTGTCCCTCGGCCGGCTCTGCACCGTGCCGAGGACGCTCAGCGCGTGCTCGAACGGCAGGTCGAGCCTGGCGTAGTCGGTGTCCATCAGCGCGTAGGAGCCGGCCTGGATCTCGTTCACGTGCTCCAGGCGCCCCGTGATGTCGTACGTCCCGGTCGCGCCGGCGCTGACGATCTCGCACGGCAGCCCGGCTGCGCGCACCAGAACGACGGTCGAGAGCAGCCGGTCGAGCGCCCCGCGCGCCGCGGCCTCGCGTTCGGAGCGCTCCGCGATCGCGACGGTATGCCCCTCGTAGCCCATCAGCCCGCGCAGCGCGACGCCCTCGGTAGCGTCGACCTTGCGCGCGAGCGCGACGGCGTCCTCGCCCGGACGCGCGCCACAGCGATGGCCGATCGCGACCTCGACCACCACGCCGATCTCCGCGCTCTGCGACTGCGCCGCGCGCGCGATGTCGGCGAGGCCGGCCTCGGAGTCGACGGCGACCTTGATATCGAGGCCGGCGCTGGCCGCGAGCTGGGCCACGCGCGCGGCCTTGCCGGGGCCCAGCACCTGGTTCGCGATCAGGATGTCGTCCGTGAGCGCCTCCGCGACTACCACCTCCGCTTCGTCGACCGTCGCGCAGGTGAGCCCGACGCACGAACCCGCGGCGAGCTGGCGACGAGCGATGGCGGGCGTCTTGTGCGCTTTGAAGTGCGGCCGGAGCTTGCAGGGCCCCTCGGCGAAGAACGCCGCCATACGCTGGATGTTGCGCTCCATGGCGTCGATGTCGACGACGAGCGCCGGCGTCGGGATCTCTGCGAGCTTCATCCTAGATCGCGTCCTCGCGGAACCACTCGCCGAAGCGCTCGCCGATCATGATGGTCGGGATGTTGATGTTCGCGCGCGGGATCGTCGGCATCAGGCTGGCGTCGGCGACGTAGAGGCCTTCGACGCCGAAGACGCGCCCGTGCTGATCGACCACGGCGAGCTCGTCCTCGGCTGCGCCCATGGGCGCCGTGCCGCACGGATGGTAGCCGGACCCCGACGCCCGTCGCGCCCAGGCGCGCAGCGCGTCGCGATCCGCGATCACCTCGGGGCGAGGCCGGAGCACGCGCTCGGAGACGGCCCGCAGCTCGGGTGACTCCGCGAACCTGAGCGCGATTTCGAGGCCCTCCAGCATGCGCTCCTGGTCCCATTCGTGGTTGAGGAGGTCGGATTCGATGACCGGCTGCGCGCTCGCGCCGGCGCTCTCGAAGATCAGCCGGCCATGGCCCGCGGTCTTCTCGATCACCGGCGCGAGGCCGAAGAGCTGGGAGTCTTCGTCGAAGCGCTGGAGGAACGAGATCGGCTCGAGCTGCATGTCGTTGAACGCGTCGCTGCCCCTGGCTGTGTAGCGGAGCGTCGTCTGGATCAGCGGGTCTTCCACGCTCACGAGATCCGGCTTCGGCGCGATGGCGACGAGCGTCGCCGGGTGGTCCCACAGT
>JBBDNH010000175.1:0-3968 GCA_040877745.1 Dehalococcoidia bacterium | reverse complement strand
AGGTCTGGTTCCGCGGCCGCGAACTCGCCCCACGTGACGGCGTGCATGTACCGAGTGTAGCGCAACGCCGGAAGACGGGCGCGATGGGGGTGCCGGAGTCTAGCTCGCGTCCGTACCCGCCGGTGAGCTGCTCGGAAATTCGATCTGGTAGGTGCGGTAGAGCCAGGGAATGCGCAGGATCCCGATCAGGTTCAGCCCCAGGATGATCAGCAGCACACCGGCCACCTTCTGGATCGTCGGCAGGTTGTCCCGCACGACGAACCCGACCGCGCCGACCGACGCCCCCAGCGCCACGAAGATCGCCGAGAAACCCGCCACGAACGCGACCGAGTGCCGGAACGTGTGCCAGCGAGCGTTGCCGGCCGTTTCCGCCGACACGCCGGCGAGGTGCATCAGGTACGCGGGCACGAGCGGCAGCACGCACGGCGACAGAAACGCGATGACCCCCGCGCCGAACGCCGCCGCGAACCCGAAGAAGCTCTCGACGCCGATGCCGGTGAGGCCGCCCTCTGCGTTGATCACGTTGTCCTGGCCGCCAGTGAAGTACTGATTGAAGATCGTGAACTCATCGAGGAAGATCAGCGCGCCGATGAAGATCACCAGCACGCCGCCCACGACCTCCAGGACAGGCATGAGCGGCCTGATCTTGCGCATGCCGGTCATGGCCGCGCCGAGCGCGAACCCGGCGATGAGGAACGGCACCCCCAGGCCGAGCGACCACGCGCCGAGCAGGAACGTGCCCTTCGCGACGGTCGCGGACGACGCCGCGAGCGTCAGGATCGCGCCGAGGATCGGGCCGATGCAGGGCGTCCAGCCCACCGCGAACGCGGAACCGATGCCGAACGACTTCCCGTAGCTGACCACGCCCGGCAACGCGCGGCGCAGCCCGCCGTTTGCGGGAGGCGCGCTTGTCGCGCTCGGAGGCGTTGTATCAGTAGTCACTCGCCGCTGCTCTCAAACTCTCCATCAGTATCGACCGCTGCCGAACGAGCGATCTGTGATCATCCCACGTTCGCGAACGGGTCATCGGCTTCGTCGCCGGGGATGCCGAGCAACGCCTGGCGCGCGGCGTCGTAGCGTTCCTTCGCGCGCGCCTCTCGATTGAGCAGCCCCTTGAGCTGCGGCGGATCGAGCCGCTCGCCCTCCAGGAAGACCCGGTGCAGCGTCGCGACCTGATCCTGCCAGGCCTGGTAGGCCTGGCGGTACTCCTGCTGCTGTTCGGTATCAGCCGGCATCGGTACTGGTCAGTATACCAACAGCTACCAGGATCGGAGCTTGGCGGAGAGGAAATCCTTCGTCTCGCGAAAGGCGAGATGACCGCGTGGGCGCTCCGCTGGTGACCGAATCGCGCCGGCGTTTAGCCGGAGGGCGCAGGGATGACGAGCTCGTCGCCGACCTGGAGCGCGGTGGGGTCCGTGATGCCGTTGGCCGCCATCAGCTCCTCCGCCGTGATGCCGAACTGCGCCGCGATGGTCTCAGGGATGTCGCCCTCCTGGACGATGTAGACCTGGCCCTCCGCGGGCGGCTCGGGCTCCTCTGCGACGGTGGGTTCGGGTTCGGGCTCGTCCACCACAACGACCGCCGTAGGCGCGGGCTCTTCTTCGTCACCAAGCACGTCGCTGTCCGGCGGGCTGGTCGCGCCGGGGATGGTCAGCTCCACGCCCACCTGCAGCGACTGCGGGTCCGTAATGCCGTTCGCGGCCATCAGATCGTCGACCGAGATGCCGAACTGGTCCGCAATGCTCCCCGGGCTATCGCCCGACGCGACGATGTAGGTGGTGTCGTTGCCGCCGGGCGGCGCGTCGCTCTGGTTCACGATCAACGGGTCTGGGAGCTGTTCGGGCGGCGTCGCTGTAGGGACGTTCGTCACGTCGACCGGCCCGGCGCCGCCACCGGAGCCGCACGCGACGGCGAGCGTCGCAACGGTCGAGAGCAAGATCAGCGCCGGGACGAGCCAGCGGTACAAACGCACAGAGGTTCCTCCAATGGAGACGGGGATCGCTAGGATCGTATCACCATCCGGTGGGAGCCAGCAAGCCGGCTGCCTATTGCCTGAGCAGCGCGAAGCCAAGACCGGCGATGTCCGCGAGCGAGTCCGTCGCCAGGTTGTCGAACGAGTCCTGCGGCGTATGGATGGTCACCGGTCCGGACGCCGTGAGCATGAGCGCGGGAATCCCCGCGGCGATGAAGCTCAAGTGGTCGCTGCCCGCGTTCTCCGCGAGCTGGCTCGGCCCTGCGTCGATGCCGGCCTCATCCGCGAGGAGATCGACGGCGTCGATCAGTGTGGCGTCGCCGATCAGCCGGACCTCGCTCGTGCCGGCGGCGACGTCGTAGTTGTAGTACGCCTCCAGCGCGCCTCGCTCCTCGCCGCCGACGAAGAACGCGCTGCCGAGAAGCCCCATCTCCTCCGCGCCGAAGAGCGCGAAGCAGGCGTCGTCGATGCCGGCTGCGGCGCTGGCCCGGGCGAGCTCCAGCACGACGGCGCTGCCGGAAGCGTTGTCGGTCGCGCCGGGCGCCCAGGGCACCGAGTCGAGGTGCCCGCCGGAGAGCGTGCGACAGACACCCGACTCCGGGCGCGCGATCACGTTCTCGGCGGCTGCCTCGCCATCGACACTGATGGCGACCTCGACGTCGCCATCCGCCATCTCGTCGCGCAGCGCGGCGCCCTCCTCCTGAGAGATGGAGACCATCGGCAGGTCGACCGGGGGATCGAGCGCGCCGACGAAGAAGCCGGGTTCCCTGTTCGTCACGATGGCGCCGGCCGCGCCGGCGTCGCGCGCGCGCCGGGCCATGTCGACGAAGAAGACGTCCTGGCGCTGGATGAGCACCACGGCGCCATCGGCGGCGTTGGTGGAGTCTGCATCCTGGCCCGTCCCGGCGTCCACCAGCCGTCCGCTGACATTGCCGGGGCCGCTGGCGCCGAGCGCGATGGCGTCGATCTCCCGGCCATCGGCGGTGAGCGTGGTGTGATGGAGCGGGAGCGGCCCCTGCGCCTCGAACGCCTGGACTTCCACGACGTAGCCCCACTGCTGCAGGAGCCTCTGCGCGTACGCGACTGCCTCGTCCTCCTCCACCGAGCCCGCCTCGCGCGCGCCGATGTCCTGGGAGAACACACGGACGTGGTCGACGATGCGGTCGAGTTCGACCTGAGGCGGGCCGAGGTCGGCCGGCGTCGCGGACGGCGCAGCGGTAGCACTCGGCTCAGGCAACGGGGTCGGCGTGGGATCAGAGGTTGCCTCGCCGGAACAGGCCGCGCCGACAAGTGCGATGATACCGGCGACGGTGATGAGGAGAACGTTCAGCGCGGCGGCTCCGGGCCTAGTAGCGCGGCCGGCGCTTCGCCTGGAGCCAGGCGCGCACGCGGTCGCCCAGGCTGGGCTCGTTGAGGTTCATCGGCTGGCCGCGCCAGCGCTTCTGCGTGGCCGGCGGCACGGTCGATGAGCGGCTGAAGAATGAGAGCGCGAACGTCGTCAGGAAGAGGATCACGCCCCCGATCAGCACCCAGCGGCCGAACAGCGGATGGATGCGCATGCCGACGAAGCCGACGACGACCAGGATCAGCGCCGTGAGCATCACCTGGCGCAACGAGATCCCGGCGATCGGCGAGATGAGGGCGCGAACGAACGTGGCGGCTGCGTCGGAGGAGCGCCGCCGCATGCGGCTGGTCACGCTCTCCTCCGGCACGAAGTCATCGAGCCGGCTGAGGATGTCCTCGATTTCGCGCTGGATCTTGTCGTCGGGCATGGGCGGTCTCTGCGATCCTATTCTACTGCACGCTCATGCGGCAAGGGTAGATCGCGGGCCGCTATCGGCGCCGGCCCCAGCCGCCGCCGCCCGGCGTTTCGATGCGCAGCCGGGCGCCGGCCGGCGCGCGGAACGCAGCCTTCGACGGCAGGCGGCGGCGCTTGTCGCGCTCCAAGCGGCGGCCTTGCCTGCCGCGCTCAATAATCGCATCACGGCCCGGCTTG
>JBBDNH010000174.1:0-4000 GCA_040877745.1 Dehalococcoidia bacterium | reverse complement strand
GTACGTGATGCAGCGGAAGGCGCCGCGGAAGGCGGGCGCCTGGTACGCCCAGCCACGGTGGTCGTTGCCGAGCCCCATAATCCAGAGGATAGGATCGCCCTCGCCGGACTCGCGATAGAAGAGCTCGAAGCCGGTGGCGACTCGGACCGTCGGCATCAGCTCGCGTCGCCCGCGTCAGGCGGCGGCTCGGCAGGGGGCGTCTGGGTCGCGGCCGCCGACGCGTCTGCGGCCAACGCGGCCGTCTGGCCCATGAACATCTGGATCAGGTCGATCGGGATCGGGAAGACGATCGTACTGTTCTGTTCGGACGCCACCTCCACCAGCGTCTGGAGGAAGCGAAGCTGGAGCGTCGCCGGCTGCGCCGACATGATGCGACCGGCGTCGGCCAGCTTTTCGGCCGCCTGGAACTCGCCCTCGGCGTTGATGATCTTGGCGCGGCGCTCGCGCTCGGCCTCAGCCTGGCGGGCCATCGCGCGCTGCATGCCCTGCGGCAGCTCGACGTCCTTGACCTCGACGAGGGTGACCTTGACGCCCCACGGCTCGGTCTGCTCATCGATGATCTGCTGCAGGTTCTGGTTGATCTGCTCGCGCTCGGAGAGGAGCGTGTCGAGGTCGGACTGTCCGAGGACGCTGCGCAACGTCGTCTGAGCGATCTGGGACGTGGCCCGGAAGTGGTCGGTCACGTTGACGACCGAGTCTTCTGGGTTGAGGACGTGGAAGTAGATCACGGCGTTCACGCGCACGGTGACGTTGTCCTTCGTGATCGCCTCCTGGCTGGGCACGTCCATGGTCACGGTGCGCAGGTCGACCTTCACCATGCGCTCGATGATGGGGATGATGATGAACAGCCCCGGCCCGCGCGCTCCCTGGAGCCGTCCGAGCCGGAAGATCACGCCCCGTTCGTACTCCTGCACGATGCGCACGGCGAACGGCGCGAGCGGGATCACGAGCAGGTACCCGAGCGCGGTGAGGACACCGGTCATGAATCGAGCCATGGCGTTCCCTACCCTTCTTCTTCTGCCTCTTCTGCCTTCTTCACGGTGAGCGTGAGGCCCTGGACATCGGTCACCTCAACGCTCTCGCCTTCCTGGAGCGGCGCGCCTTCCGCGACGGCACGCCAGCGGGCGCCCTCAAAGAATACGACACCTTCGGGATCGATTGCAGAGCGGGCGACGGCGTACCTGCCGATCATCGCTTGCGGGCCCATGTAGGCCGGCGCCCGGCGCGAGCGGAGCAGCGCGCTCATGATCATCACGAAGAACGCGGCGAGGACCGCCGCCATGCTGTAGATCAGCCAGCGGTTGACCTGGAAGTCCGGATTGCTCGTGCTAGTCAGGAGCAGGCCACCCAATACCAGGGCGACCGCTCCCCCAAGTCCTAAGACCCCGAATCCGGAGACGAACACCTCCGCCGCGAAGAGCACAAACGCGAGCAGGATCAGCGCGACCCCGGCCCAGTTCACCGGCAGCGTGCCGAGCGAGAAGAAGCCGAGCACGAGCGCGATCACGCCGAATATACCCGGCACGAAGAGCCCCGGATTGAGCAGCTCGATGAAGATGGCCGTGGCGCCGAGGCTGAGCAGCAGGAACGCGATGTTCGGGTCGGCGATGAGACTGAAGAAGCGTTCGACCAGCGTCCGGTTGTTCTCCACGATGCCGCCCGGCGCATCGAGGACGTCCATCGTCACGGTGCGCTCCTCCTCACCGACGGTCACCGAGCGGCCGTCGGACATCGCCAGCACCTCGTCCAGCGTGCGCGCCTCGAAGTCGACGATGCAGCGGCGCAGTCCCTCATCGTCGACGCGGCAGGGCGGCTCGCGGCCGGCGCGCACCTCGCAGTTGCCCGCCGCCTCGCACGAGTTCGCGGCGAGCGCTTCAGTGACGGCCTTCTCCGCCCAGCGCTCGTTGCGCCCGCGCTTCTCCGCGATGCCGCGGATCAGCGCCGAGAGGTCCTCGGTGATCTTCTCCTCCAGCGTGCTGTCGATGTCGCCGCCGCCGGCCGTGACCGGGCTCGCGGCGCCGATGACGCTGCCCGGCGCCATCGCGGCGACGTGAGCCGCCATGGTGATGAACGTGCCCGCGGACGCCGCCTGGGCGCCCGCCGGATAGACGTACACGATCACGGGCACATCGGACTTGTTGATGCGCTGGACGATGTCTTCCATCGACGAGACGAGGCCGCCGGGCGTGTCGAGGCGCAGGACGACGGCGCGCGCGTCGGTGCGCTCCGCCTCGTCGATGCCACGATCGACGTAGCCCTCCATGACCGGGTCGACGACGCCGTCGTAGGTGAGGACGTGGACGGCCTCGATCTCGTCGATCGAAGGCGCGCAGGCCGCGAGCGCTCCGACGACAAGCAGAACGCCTGCCAGCGCGAGCCGCCATTGGGAGACCGAACGGCTGCGTGGCTGTGGGATGCCTCGTAGCAGGAGGCTGTTGAGCATGGCTCCGCCTCATTGTGGCACGCGGGCGCAAGGCCCCGCCAGATCGCGCTACGCGGGGACCGGCTGGCGGTCGGGCGTCGGAGGAAGCGTGCCGCTGTGCGGGCCGGCGTCGGGGTGGCTGAAGCGCTTCTGGATAAGCCACGCGATGCCGAGCCCGAGCAGCGCCAGGCCACCGCCGGCGATGCCGTCGATCAGGTAGTGGTTTGCCGTAAGCACAATGCTCGCCAGGGTGGCCGTCGGCAGCAGGACGCCCAGCAGTCTCGGCAAGACGCCTTCGCCGTGCCGGAAGATGGCGATGCTGACGAGCAGCATCCAACCGAAGTGGAAGCTCGGCATGGCGGCGAACTGGTTCACGAATCCAGAGTCGTGCAGGATCCCGTACAGGTCGGACTGCTGCGCGACGGTGTCGACGAAGCCCCAGGCCACCATGTAGCGAGGCGGCGCGAGCGGAAAGGTGGCGAACACGACCAGGCCAAGCGCGCCGGAGATGAGCACGGCGTTTCGGTACACCGGATAGGAATCCCGGTGCTTCACGAAGAGCCAGACAGCCGCGAGCACGACCACCGGCCAGAAGCCCCAGACGTACACCCAGTTCATCAACGTCACCACAATGTCGAGATTGATGATGCGCTGCTGCCACTGTTGCTCCCAGAAGATCCCGATCTCACGCTCAAGCTTGATCACCAGCCCTGCGTGGTGGAACGCATCGGAGGCGCGCCCCTGGGCCAGGTTGCGCACGGCGGAGTACGCGAAGTACGCCGGAACAACGATGGCGAGCTCCCTGCCGACCTGCGGCAACGTTGTCTTCGTCTTCGGGCGCATGAAGCGAGCGAAGAGCACGGCGGCTGCGCCGATGATCAGCCAGCGCCAGGAGATGTGCAGATTGATGCCGGCCGGGAGCTCCGGGATGCCGAACTGCAGCAGCGCTGTAACGGGTAGCCACGGGACCATGACGTCAAACATCACTGTTCCACTATACGAGGACGGGCGCTTGCGTTCGAGGCCGGCGGCGAACCAGGTGGGGCGGCGGAGCCCCAACGGCGCCTATGCGCCGCTGGGGCTCACTGCCCCGTAACAGCAGCTACAGACTCGCCAACGATTTCCACGATGCGGTCGATCTGCTCCGGCGTTGTGACGAGCGGCGGCGCGAGCAGGATGCTATCGCCCTTCACGCGCGTGATCACGCCTCGGTCGCGCATCGCGCGGAGCACGCGCGGGCCGACGTTGTCCGCCGGATCGAACGCGGCGCTCGTCGCTTTGTCGGCGGTCATCTCGACCGCGGCGATCAGGCCCAGGCTGCGCACGTCGCCGACGTTCGGATGGCCGGCGAGGGTATCGAGGCCCTTGCGCAGGCGATCGCCCATGGCGGCGGCGCGGTCGACGAGGCCCTCCTGCTCGATGATGTCCAGGTTGCGCAGCGCGACGGCGCACGCCGTCGGGTGGCCGGCGTTCGTGTAGCCGTGCATGAACTTCGCCTCTTGCGGCGCCGCGAGCATCGCGTCGTGGATGCGCTTGGAGACGATGAAGCCGGCGAGCGGCACGTAGGCGCTGGTGATC
>JBBDNH010000173.1:344-4010 GCA_040877745.1 Dehalococcoidia bacterium | reverse complement strand
ACCGTCCAGAAGATCGGGCGGCCCAGCGCTTCCTCCAGGCTGGCCGGGCTCACATCCATCTCCGTCGAGGTGACGTTGAGGAGCACGCGGATGCGGTCGTCCGGCACGTTCTCGAGCGCCTGGAGCGCGCGCACGGAGTCGTGCGCACTGGCGTAGTCGGGCGTGGTCACCCAGAGTACGGTCGACGCTGCTTCGAGCGCCGTCAGGCTCACCTCGCTCAGCGAGCTAGCCGTGTCGACCAGCACGACTTCGAACTGGCGGGCGAGCCGTCGCAGCGCGTCGCCGAAGCCTGTTACGCCGTGCCACTCGAACGGGCTCACGGGCGCCGCGAGCACCGCCAGGCCGCTGTCGTGGTAGGTAACGTGGCGCTTCAGGCCTGAGCCGTCTTCCTCCTCCGGCTCACGCAGCGCGTCGATCACCGTGCGGCCCGCGCGCAGCCCCAGGCTCGCCGCCGCGTCCCCGAACTAATCGGCCGCGTCGAGGAGCACGCACGACCGCTCGCCGCCGCGCACGAGCGCGACGCCCAGGTTCGTCGCGACGGTGGTCTTGCCGGCGCCGCCCTTCGCGCCGAACACCGTCACGATCGCGCCGCGCGGCCCCAGCGCCGCGCCGCCGCTGTCGCGCAGCCGCCGCCGCTCCTCCGACTCCAGCGCCGCGCCGAGCGAGCGCGCCAGCTCGTCCGGCTTGCACGGCCACTGCACGAAGTTCCGCGCGCCGGCGAGCATCGCCTGCCGGACGACGTGGAGGTCGCTCGATCCCGAGTATGCGACGACCGGCGTATCGGGCAGGTTATGGACGAGCGACTCGATGGTCTGCAGCGCGCGCGAGGTCTGGTCGCCCAGCCCGCAGAGCACCATCTCAGGGCGGCGTTCCGTCGCCAGCGCGATCGCCTCGGTGCCCAGGCCGCCTTCGCCGGCCGCCTCGAAGCCGGCCTCCTGCACGAGCTGTCGCGCGCGGAAGCGAGCTTCCGGCTCTTCGTCGATGATCAGGACGCTTGGGACGGTTGCCATGGCACTACTCCTCCGTACTCTCGCGCGCGGCCGGCACAGCCGGTTCGAGCACTGTCTCGTCGCCGTCGACGGTCTCGTGGTCGCCCGCCGGGCGCATGGACAGCCAGATCGCCGCGCCCGATTCCTGGACGAGCGCCAGCAGCCGCGCGTCCTCCGGCGACACCGCGAGCGTCGCGCTCTGCGCATCCGGCTGCCGCTCGACGCCGTCCGGCCGCCGGCCGCTCAGGCCGGTCGACTCGCCGTCCGCCTGGGCAGGGTAGGGCTCCTGCGCCTCCTGGCCGACCGCGATCAGCTCGACGTCCTGCAGCAGCGTGACCGCGCGCGCGGGCGACGTCGTCTCGCCGTTGCTCGTTTCGGGGAACACCGCGATCACGTCGACGAAGTTGCCGGGCAGCAGCAGCCCGCCGGCGCCCGTCACCTCGGCCACCTTCACCGCGAAGGCGCGCATGCCCTGCGGCAGCACCTGCGAGACGTCGTCCCGGTTCTCGATCTGGTTCAGCCCGACCTTGATCGGCGTGATCTGCTCGCCCGCCGACACCGGGAAGCGCGTCGCCATGCCGGCGAGCGCGGCAGAGTCGGCGAACGCGCCCTCCAGCACGGCGTCCGGCGGCAGCGCGCGCAGCTCGAGCATCGATGTGTCCAGCAGCGTGTTCGCCGGCAGGTCGTTCGCCGCGACGACAACGCTCGTCGTCCCGGCGACCGCCGCCGACCCCGAAGCCCCGGCGCTATCGTCGCGGTTCTGCAGCGCGACGAACACGAGCACCGCCGCGATGGCCGCGAAGACCAGCGCCACCGCGATCAGCAGCCGGCTCCTCTGCTCCGGAGCGTGTCCTACAAGTACGCTTGCCATAGCTCTCTCCTTTCGCGGGCTACTGGACCAGCCCTCGCCCCAGCACTCCCGAGGCGACGTCCTGGAACGCGCCCATCAGCCCGGCGGCGTCGACGTCGACGTAGTGCTCCGGCGACGATGCGATGCACTTGAGCAGCCGCTGGTCGGCGATGTTGTCGTGCGCCTGGTTGCCGATAGCCGCGCAATAGCCGCCCGTATTCTGTGTCTTGCCGTCGTCGGCGCCGCACACGTTCAGCCCGACGATGTAGATCTCCACGCCGCTCGCCTTGATTGCCTGGGCGAGCTGGTATGTGAGCACGTCCTCTGTCGGCTCCCACGGCTTCGGCGTCTCGCAGCCGTTGCTGAACAGCGGGGGCTGGACGATCGGCGTAGGGCGACACTCGACGGGCGGGTAGAATTGGAGATAGTACGGGTACCGGTTGTCGCCGTTCGTCAGGAACACGATCGACCGCGGCCCGGCGCTCGGTTGGGACGCCAGCATCGTCTTCGCGCGCCAGAGCGCCATGCAAGGGTACCCCTGGTAGCCCGTCTCCGTGCGGTCGAGCGCCGCGTGCAGCCCGGCGGTGTCCGTCCCCAGCTCGACCACCTCCGGGTTGGGTTCGCTCGACTCGATGATGCAGCCGCGGCTCGCTTCGAGCGGCGGCGTGTAGCAGTAGTTGTAGGCCGCATAGCCCACCGCGCCCGCGCCGCCGCCCGAGACGGACAGCAGCGTATCGATGTACTGGTGCGCGGCCGCCTTGGCCGCCGCAAGCGGCGTCGTCATCGAAGCCTGCGCGTCGAACACCAGCACCGTCTGCTGCGGGCCGCTGGGCGCCGGCGTCCCCGTGGGCGACGGCGCGCCTGCGCCTCCGCCGGCGACGAGGCCCGCCGCGGCGCCTGCTTCGACGTCGAACGGAGCGATCCCGAACATATCGAGCGCGCTGAAGAGCCGCGCGCCTGGCTTGCTCACGGTGACTCGAACGGTGTCGCAGACGGGTGTGCAGCTACCGGACGCGGGTGGCGTGGCTTCTCCACATGGAGCCTGCCAAGCCGGGTCGTTGCTGGCGCGGGCGAGCAGCTCGATCGTCACGTACTGTTCCTCGTAGCCGTTCTCACCGGCCAGCAAGCAAGCGCTCGCAAACGCGGCGCCGTCGTCCTCCAGCAGGTCTTGCGCTCCGGCCGCAGCGGCGAAGTCCGCCGCGCGCTGCGCCGAACGCCGTTCGGCAAGCCACAGGCCGACATCGACAACGATTACGGCAACCACGAGGATCACGGTGAACAGCCCGACGAACAGGATCAGCGCCTGCCCGCGTTCGCTTCGAAGCCGGCCGAATCTCAGCACGGATCGACCGTTCCTTCCAGCGGCTGTTCGATTCGAGCGGCGGCTTTCGGGTTCATCACGATGTTCCCGATGCTCAGGTCGAAGATCGACGTGAAGCCGGTGACGAAGTCGTGCGTGTACTCAATGCTGACGTTCACGCCGTCCCCATCCGCGCAGACGTTGACAGCTCCGTTGGTTCCCTCCGGGGCGCCTGCGTCGGCGATCCCCTGCGAATGGCCCGCTGTGTACGCCTTGACCGCGGCCACATCCGCCGGGTCGCCGTCGAGCGCGTTGCCGCCCACCGAAGCGAAGCGCGCGCCTTCACGCACGGCGTGGTCCAGCACCAGCCGCCGGTCGATCGCGATGCCGAAGTCGACCAACGCCAGCACGAACACCAGCAGCACCGGCGCCACGAACGCGAACTCCAGCAGCGTCTGGCCTCGCTCTTGGCCCATCTGACCACGCATCGTCACTCTCATCTCAGTCAGGAAGCGGGGGGGGGGGGG
>JBBDNH010000173.1:0-334 GCA_040877745.1 Dehalococcoidia bacterium | reverse complement strand
CCTCTCCGCCGCTGCGCGATTCCCCTCTCTCCTGTCCTCCGTTACGGGCAGGGTGTCGTGCCGTCGAAGTCGATGCACGCAGAAATGCCACCGACCATGCCGTCGAGCGCGTCCGTGAAGATCGCTGTGGCGAGAACTCCGGCGAGCGCAGCGGCGATGAACCCGCTCAGAATTGCGTACTCCAGCAGGTCCTGGCCTCGTTCCTCCGTCAGCCGGGTGCGCAGGCCGGCCATGGCCGTCATCGCCCTCCACAGTCCTTCGTTGATGATTGCAACCATTGCTTCTTGCCCTCCTTGCGTTCCATCCGGCGTTTCCTAAGGCCGCCGGTCCTTGA
>JBBDNH010000172.1:0-4010 GCA_040877745.1 Dehalococcoidia bacterium | reverse complement strand
CGCAGACGTTGACTTCCTGGTCGTGCGGCGCGCCGCCGTCCCACAGCTTGGCCGCGCCCAGGTTCTGGAACGCGCCAACGACGCGCGCGCCCGGCAGCAGCGCCTGCGCCTGCTCGGCGGCCGAGCCTTCGGGGACGGCGGGCATCGACGGCTTGCCGCCCTCGAACGAGAGCGGTACCGCGGTGCTCACGACGACCTTGTCCCGCACGGCGTCCGCGAGCGCGGGCAGCGTCGCGCCCTGCGCGTCGAACGGCACGGTGAGCACGACGAGCTCGGCCTCGCGCGCGGCGTCGACGTTCTCCGCGCCGCGCAGGGTCGCGCCGGGCGCGCGCTCCGCAATCTCGCGAGCGGCCTCCCCGGCGCGCTCGGCGCTGCGCGAGCCGACGACGATCTCGTGGCCGGCGAGCGCGAAGCGATAGGCGAGGCCCTTGCCCTCGGGTCCGGTGCCGCCGATGAATCCGATGCGCGTCACGGAGGTCATCGTAACCCGCTGGGCCATCGCGCTACAATGCGCGCATGCCCGCGCAGGTCTACCTCTACGATCCGGCGACCGGCGACCGCCTGACCGCGCTCGACCCCGGCGTCGCGCGACCGCTGCGCTGGGCGGCGTGGGCGCCCGCCACGGCGGGCAGGCCCGCTGCCTACGCCCTGATCGTCGGGAACGGCGGGACGGTCGTGCGATTCCAGGAAGGTCGCTTCGACGCTATCGAGACCGGCACGCGACACAACCTGCGCGGCGCGGCGTTCTCGCCGGACGGCGCGCAGGCGCTGTTCGTCGGCAACAGGGGCGCGGTGCTCCTCTACGACGCCGCGGCCGGTGCCGTGGACGGCTCGGTGCGCGCGCTGCGCTCGCCCACAAGCGAGAACCTGCGCCGCGCCGCCTGGCACCCGAACGGCGAGTTCGCGCTGATCATCGGGAACGGCGGTACGGTGCTGCGCTATGGAAGTGGCGAACTCACGCCCGTGCCCGGCGACCGCGCGCACACGCTGCGGGCCATTGCGTGGCGACCGGACGGCGCCTATGCGCTCGTCGGCGCGTACGCGAGCCGCTGGGCCGGCTATCCGCGGCCGCATCCGCTCTACAAGTGCGACGGTATGTATCTGCAGGCGCTGCTCACGAGCGATGAGGAGGACGACTTCGTCGCCGTCGACTGGCATCCTTCGGGCGACCGCGCGCTGATCGCGGGCTACGCGTACGACACGCCAGCAGCGGGCCAAACGTCGAACAAGGTGCTGACGTACGACGGCAGCGGGTTCGGCTACCGGGCGGTCGAGGCGTCGGGCGCGCTGCTGGGTGCGTCGTGGCACCCAAGCGGCGACTACGCGCTGCTTTGCGGCGAGGGCGGCGCGCTGCTGCGCATGACCGGCGACCGCGTGGAGCAGCTCGACAGCGGCACGAAGGACAACCTGGTCGGCCCGTTCTGGCGCCCCGCCACGGCGGGCGGGGCGGATGGCGGCGTGGCGCTGCTGCTCCAGGGGCCTGGGGAACGGGTGTATACTGTCTAGAGCTTCACGAGGAGGCGTTCATCATGCGGCGGCTGGTAACCATCATCGGTCTAGGCATCATGAGCCTCGGCGCGCTAGCGGCGTGCGGCGGCAGCGCCGGGCCTACGCTGACGCTCGAGCAGTACTTCGCGGAGTTCCAGCGCATCGCGGGTGAGGCGGAGGCCGACTTCAATGCTACTCCGACTCGTACTCCCCTGCCTGCCGGAGCAGCGGATGATGACCGGATCGCCCGCGCACGTCTACTCTACGAAGACATCGTTGCGTCTCAGAAATCCTTCTATGACGAGCTGGTTGAGATCACACCGCCGTCAGAGGCCAAAGATGCCCATGACGCGTTCTTAGGCGCTGGGGATGAGAGCATCAGGTTCTTCCAGGGGATCGTCGACTCTTCGCGGTTCGACGAATTCAGCCTGGCGCTGGAGGCAGCCGAGACGAACGAGGAGCGCCGACAAGCCTATGAAATCGCTGGGGTAGGAAGCTACGATCCGATAGAGGCACGCCTCAACGCCGCCTGTCTAGAGATAGCGGCTATCGCCACACAGCACTCCATCGACTTCACACTCTGCGATGACGACTAGCCCGCCTCTACTCCCCAATCCCCAGCCGTTCGCGGTAGTGCGCGATCGTTCGGCGGAGGCCCTCCTCGAGATCGACTTCCGGACGCCAGCCGAGCTGGCTGCGCAGCTTCTCCGACGAGGCGTAGAGCGCCGGCACATCGCCCGCGCGCTCGCCCATGTCCTCCACCTGCACCTCGTAACCGAGGATGCGTGAGACGGCGTCGATGATCTCAGTTACCTTGACGCCCACGTCGCTGCCGACGTTGTAGACCTCGAAGCCGCGCACGTCCAGCGGCGCGACGTGTGCGCGGGCCAGGTCCTCCACGTAGATGTAGTCCCGCACCACCTCGCCCTTCCAGTAGAGCGGCATCGGCCGGCGCTCCAGCGCCGCGCGCACGACGTTCGGGATGGCGTGCGTCTCCGGGTCGCAGAGCTCGTTCGGGCCGTAGGGGTTGAAGTAGCGCAGCAGCACGCAGTCAAAGTCGTAGAGCCGGTGGTAGACGCCGAAAAACGCCTCGCAGGAGACCTTGGTCGCGCCGTAGGGGTTCGTCTGCATGCCGAGCGGCGAGTCCTCGCGCAGCGGCAGGCTCTCGGGCACGCCGTACACGGTCGCCGACGACGAGAAGATGACCTTTCGCACGTTCGCGCGGCGCATCGCCTCCAGCAGACGCACGGTGTTCACGACGTTGTTCTCCGCGTAGTCGACCGGGCGCTGCACGGACGCGGCGACCTCCAGGTACCCAGCGAGATGGATCACCGCGTCCTGGCCCTGGAGCGCGCGCTCGGTGGCGGCCTCGTCAGCGAGGTCCGCGTGGACGAACGCCGCGTTCGCCGGCACGAGGTCGCGGCGGCCGCGCGCGAGGTTGTCGAGCACCGTGACGTCGTGGCCCTGCTCGACGAGAACGCGGCTGACGTGGGAGCCGATGAAGCCTGCACCGCCGGTAACGAGGATGCGCAAGCTAGCCCTCGAAGCGCCGGAAGACCAGGCAGGCGTTCTGCCCGCCAAAGCCGAAGCTGTTCTTCAGGATGACGCGCACGTCCTGCTGTCGTGACACGTTCGGCACGTAGTCCAGGTCGCAGTCCGGGTCCGGGTACTCGTAGTTGATCGTGGGATGGATCGTGCCCGTCTGGAGCGTCTTCACGCAGGCGACTGACTCGACCGCGCCGGAGCCGCCGAGCGCGTGCCCGATCATCGACTTCGTGGAGCTGATCGGGACCTGGTAGGCGTGCTCGCCCAGTACGGTTTTGATCGCGAGCGTCTCCGAGACGTCGTTGAGCGGCGTCGACGTGCCGTGTGCGTTGATATAGTCGATCTCCTCGGGCTTGATGCCGGCGTCGTCGAGCGCCCACTGCATGCAGCGCGCGGCGCCTTCGCCGTCCGCGCACGGGGCGACCATGTGGTAGGCGTCCGCGCTGGCGCCGAAGCCGATGATCTCGGCCAGGATCGGCGCGCCGCGCGCCTGCGCGTGCTCCAGGCTCTCGAGCACGAACATCCCGCCGCCTTCGGCGGAGACGAAGCCGTCGCGTTTGGCGTCGAACGGGCGGCACGCCTTCGTCGGGTCGTCGGTCCGCGTGGAGAGCACCTTCATGACGCAGAACGCGGCGAGGCCAAGCTCGCAGTGGCCGCCCTCGGTGCCGCCGGCGAGCATCGCGTCCGCGCGGTCGCGCCGGATCAGCTCGACGGCTTCGCCCATCGCCTGCGTCGAGGCGGCGCAGGCCGTCGTGATGGTGGTGCTGGGGCCTTTGGCCTGGAAGCGCATGCTGACGTGTGAGGCGGCCATGTTGGGCAGCGTCTTGAGCATATAGAAGGGGTCGACGCGGAGGCCGCCGCGCGCGATGATCGTGCGCATCGCATCGTCCGTGTTGGGCAGGCCGCCGAAGCCATTGCCGATCGAGACGCCGAGCCGCGTCGGGTCGATCGCGCCGGTCAGGCCTGATTCCTCGACG
>JBBDNH010000171.1:0-4050 GCA_040877745.1 Dehalococcoidia bacterium | reverse complement strand
CCACGCCCACCTCAACGCCCACGCCGACGCCCCAGCCGGTGCTGCAGACGGCCACGCTGGAGGTCGCCCAGGGCGGCGCGGCGGTCCTGCGCGTCAGCGCGGTCGCGGCCTCGGCGGTCGCGACGTTCGAGGAGCGCGCGATTCCCCTGTCGGCGAAGTCCGATGGCTTCTGGGGCGTCGTCGGCGTGGGCGCGGACCACGCGTCAGGAAGCTTCCCGCTCACCGTCACGTTCTTCGACGACGCCGGCGCCAGCTTCGGCACGATGACCGGCACGGTCGTGGTGTACGACCGTGACTACCCGGTCGAGTTCCTCTACCTCGACCCCGACACATCGTCGCTGCTCGACCCGGCGCTGTCGGCGCAGGAGCAGGCCGTCCGTTCCTCGATCTTCGGCGCCGTCACGGCGGAGCGGCTTTGGTCGGGCACGTTCCTCTATCCGTCGACGGGACCGATTAGCAGTCCCTACGGCATCGGACGCAGCTACAACGACGGGCCGGTGACGGGCTTCCACCACGGCACCGACTTCCAGGCCGACGAAGGCGGGCTGGTCGTGGCGTCGAACGCCGGGCGCGTCGTCTACGCGGACGCGCTGCCGATCCGCGGCCTGAGCGTGATCATCGACCACGGCGCGGGCGTCTTTACCGGGTACCACCATCTCTCGGGTGCGACGGTGAGCGTGGGCCAGAGCGTCGCGCCGGGCGACCTCGTGGGCTACGTCGGGGCTTCGGGCCTGGCGACGGGGTCGCACCTGCACTGGGAGCTGGTGGTGAACGGTGTCGAGGTTGACCCGATACTCTGGACCGTGGATGAGTACGGGCCTTAGGCCGCGCCGAGCCTGGAAGGGCTCGGCTACCTGACTCGGCGCCCGCGAGCCTAGCTGGGCGTCACCACCAACAGCCGCCAGTCGCCGTCCGCGCGCTGGTCGATGACGCGACCGCCCGCCGCAGCGAGCGCCTCCCAGCACGACACTTCCTGCTCCGCCACGATGCCGCTCAGCAGTGCGACGCCGTCCGCCCGCAAGGAGCGCACGATCTCGCCGGCCAGCTCTCGGATGACGCGCGCGCTCAGGTTCCCTAGCACGACGTCGTACCGTCCGTCCGGCGCTTCTGCGAACGGCCACGCGCCGCCCAGCGAGCCCTCGGCGACGTGCACGAGCGCCCCGACTCCGTTTCGAGCGATGTTCTCGGAAGTCGACTTGATCGCCGCGGGGTCGACGTCGAGCGCATCCACGCGCGCCGCGCCGAGGAGCGCCGCTGCGGCCGAGAGAATGCCAGAGCCGCAGCCGAGGTCGAGCACCGTCGCGCCCGGCCGCATGCACTCCTCCAGCGCCTCCAGGCACATGCGCGTCGTCTCGTGCTGCCCGGTCCCGAACGCCAGGCCCGGATCGACCTCGACCACGACGTCGCCGGGGCGAGCGCGGTGGCGGCGCCAGGCCGGCTTGATCACCAGACGTTGGCCGAGACGCAAGACGGGGAAGTGGCGCTTCCACGTCTCGGCCCAGCGCGCATCGCGTACCGTGCGCGAGCGCAGCGGGTGCACGACGCCCTCGCCGAGCGCGCGTAGCTCCTTGCGTAGCGCGACGACGGCCCGGCGGCTCGCGCTGCTGTCGGCGACGAGCCACGCGCGCAGGCTGACCGGCGCCGCGTCGTCGAACGCGAGGCCGCCGTCCTCGTCCAGCGCGCGGAACTGGGGCTCGATACTGACGCCGGAGGGCGCGTGGCGGCGCAGCAGGTCGGCCGCCGCCTCGACCGCCTCCGGCCGCACGGAGACGGCCAGCTCCAGGTAGTCCATGAGTCTACCCGAGCGCGTCCTTGATGCGGTCCAGGATGCCCTTGTCGTCGGGGGAGAGCTGCGTGCCCATCGACTCCGCCAGGCGGGCCAGCAGCTCCTTCTGTTCGTCGGTGAGGTTCTTCGGCGTGACCACCTGCGCGCGCACCAGCAGGTCGCCCTGGCCGTGCGAGCGCAGGTGCTGGACCCCGTGGCCCTTGAGCACAAAGACCTCGCCGCTCTGCGTGCCCGCCGGGATGCGCAGCGGCACGGCCTCGCCTAGCGTCGGTACCTGGAGCTCGTCGCCGAGCGCGGCCTGCGCCACGTTGAGCTCGGCGTGGTAGATCAGGTCGTCGCCGTCACGCTGGAAGAGTTTGTGCTGCTTGACGGCGACCTGCAGGTAGAGGTTGCCGCGCGCGCCGCCGTGCAGCCCGACGTCGCCCTCGCCGGAGAGGCGCATCTGCGCGCCCTCGTCGATGCCCGCCGGGAACTTCACCTGGAGCGTGCGCTTGCGCCGCTCGAACCCCCGGCCGCGACACGATGTGCACGGCTTGGAGACCATCAGGCCTTCGCCGTGGCAGCGGTCGCACGTCGAGACGTTGACGAACTGGCCGAAGACGCTCTGCTGCACGCGACGCAGCTCGCCGGTGCCGGCGCAATTGGTGCAGCGCTCCGGCTGCGTACCCGGCTCGGCGCGCGTACCCTCGCAGCGCGAACACACCTCGACGCCGGCCACGTCGACGTCCTTCTCGCAGCCGAACGCGGCTTCCTCGAAGGTGAGCGTGATGGCTTCACGCAGGTCGGTGCCGCGGCGCGGCCCCTGACGGCGGGCCGTCGAGCCGCCGAAGAAGGCATCGAAGATGTCGCCGAAGCCGCTGAAGGCGAAGCCCTCGAAGCCGCGCGCGCCGAACGACGACTCGGCGCCTGCGTGCCCGAAGCGGTCGTACATCGCGCGCCGCTCCTGGTCGGCCAGCACCTCGTAGGCCTCGTTCACCGCCTTGAAGCGTTCGCCCGCGTCGGCGCTGTTATTGCGGTCAGGGTGGTACTTCATCGCCAGCCGGCGGAAGGCCTTCTTGACCTCCTCCGGCGTGGCGTCGCGCGCGACGCCGAGCACGTCGTAGTAGTCTCGTTTGGTTGCCATATCAGATCATTCTACCAGAGGGTCGGCCGCGCGCTAAGAGGTGTGCAGCGCTCGATGCACGCGCGCTAGATCAGCCGCTCGACGATGACCTGCCCGATCAGGCCCACGATGAAGAGCCCGCCGAAGCGCCGGTTGTGGATGAACGCGAAGCCGACGAACCAGAGCGGGCGCTCCTCCGGCTTGGGCCGTTCGTAGGTGCGCAGCACCGAGCCCAACAGCGGCAGCGCGCCCAGCGCGAGCAACACACCCGGCATGCGCTGCCACGCGGCCAGCGCCAGCACCGCGGCGTACATCGCGATGCAGAGGGCCTGCGTGAGCCGCCGCGCGCCTTGCTCGCCCAGGAGCTGCGGCGCGGTGTAGATGTGCTTGTCGCGGTCGAACGCCAGCTTGTCGATGTGCTTGCCCATGAGCACCGTGGTCACGCCCAGCGCGTACGGCAGCGACGCGACGACGACCCAGCCCGGCAGCTCGCCGGCCATCACATAGTACGTACCGCCGATCATCAGCGGGCCCCACACGACGAAGACCGCGATCTCGCCCAGACCGAAGTACTTCAGCGGCAGCGGACCGCCGGAATAGAGCATGAGCACGAACGCGCCGCTCAGCGCGAAGAACAGCACGCCGGGCCCGCTCTCGACGACCAGATAGATGCCGATCGCGGTGCAGGCGGCGAGGATCGACGCCGTGATGATCGCGAACGACCGCAGCTCTGCGGACTTGTCGGTGAGTGGGTGCGGCCCGTAGCGCGCCCGCGGCGAGTCGGGACTGTCGGTGCCGCGGCGGAAGTCCCAGAAGTCGTTCACCAGATTGCTCGCCGTGTGGGCGAGCACGAGCCCGATCAGCGTCAGCACGAACAGCGTGCCGTCGAACACTTCGTCGCGCGCGGCGAGCAGCCCACCGATGATCGCCGAGGTCGCCGTCATCACGACGACCGAGACGCGTCCAAGGACGAGCCAGCGCGTGATCGGGTCGACGGTGGAGAGGTCCACCTGGGGGATCGTGATCAGCGCCTGCATCCACAGGCGAGGCGTCGCCATGCGCGTGGTGCCAGCCATTCGAGCTCCTTCCGCCGTCGATCGTGCGATTTGCGCCTCAGTCTAGCAACGAACGCGCGAAAGGGGTAGCGGCCCGGGGGGGGGGG
>JBBDNH010000170.1:0-4065 GCA_040877745.1 Dehalococcoidia bacterium | reverse complement strand
GGGCCAATCTCACGCTACTGAACGTCAGACCTGCGTCCGCAGCGCCTCCGGATCGAGCAGCGTCACGGCACCCCGGCCGAGCTTCAGCCAGCCACGGCGGGCGAACGCGTTAAGCTGCTTGTTCACGCTCTCCCTGCTCACGCCGAGCATCGATGCCAGTTCAGTCTGCGTGATGCGGACGCGCGGCTGCCCCGGCACGAGGCCGGCCGGCCGCGTGTCGGGATGCGTGCTGGCGAGTTCCAGCAGCCGCTTCGTGAGCCGCTGCGGCAGATCGAGGAACGAGAGGTCGGTGAGCACCTCGTCGGTGCGACGCACGCGCAGGCTCAGCGTCTCCAGCAGCGCCAGCGCGGCATGCGGGCGGCGCGACAGCCACTCCGTGAAATCGGCGCGCGTGACCACCAGCATCTTCGTCGGTTCGGTCGCGATGGCGCTCGCCGAGCGCGGCCGGCCATCGAGCAGCGCGAGGTCGCCGACGAACTCGCCCGGGCCGAGCATCGCCACGGTCGCCTCCTCGCCGTGGGGCGAGAGCAGCGCGATGCGCACGTTGCCCTCCACGACAACGTACAGGGCGTCGCCGGGATCGCCCTCGCGGAAGATCACCGTGCCCGTGGGATACGAACGCACGCTTCCGCGCGATGCGAAATCGCGTAGGTCCTGCTTGCCGAGTCGGGCGAGCAGCGGCACGTCGCGGATGAGCTGTTCGCGAGTTTCCAAGCCTCCGCCTTTCTGCCAGCTTCCTTATTTTGGACTATTCGCTCCGTTGTGTGAAGTATCTCATAGAAGGCAATGCTGAGCGAAGCTAATCTGACATTTGGAACGGAAGCAGTAGAAGGAGCGCCATCATGGTGCCGCAAGAATTGGTGAACGCAGTCATGCAGGAGCGGGCGCGAGATGCAGCCCGGCTGCATCGCAGCAAACAAGCGCAGGGGAAGCAAGGACAGGTCGCGCCTCCCCGCAGCGACCTGTCCGCCAAGCGCGGGCGACGCTCGCTCCTCTCCTTCGTGACTCGCGGAATCAGAACGGCGTCGGTTTCGTAGCCTCCTCTCCGGCCGATGCCAGCCGTCCGGCCCCAGCTGGGATGTCCCCGCCACATCCCTCCTGGGGCCGGACGGCTTTTTCGTTACTTCCCCCGACGTTGAAGCTTCGGGTACAATTCGGCCTGCGACTCCGCGCCATTCGACCATGCCCGACAAGACGAGAGCCGGCAACTTCTTCGAGGACTTTGCCACGGGGCAGGTCTTTCGCCACGCCATCCCTCGCACGGTCACGGACGGCGACGTCGCGCTCTACATCGCGCTGACGGGCGACCGCCGGCCGCTTCATTGCTCCACCGAGTTCGCGCGTTCGCTCGGCTTCCCGAGTTCGCCCGCGCACGACCTGCTGGTCTTCCACATCGTCTTCGGGCGCGCGGTGCCGGACGTCTCGCTGAACTCGCCGGCAAACCTGGGCTACGCAGACGTGCGCTTCATGGCGCCGGTCTTCGCCGGCGATACGCTGCACGCGGAGACCGAGGTGATCGGCCGGCGCGAGACTTCGCGCGACGACGTGGGCATCGTCTGGGTGCACACGAAGGGCTTCAACCAGCGCGACGAACCGGTGCTCCAGTTCTTTCGCTGGGCGATGGTAAACAAGCGCCCGGACGGGCGCCCGTCTGGGCGCGAGCCCGGCGCCAAGAGCGAAGCGAACGACGCTCCGGAGCTGCCCAAGCAGGTTGCCGTCGCAGACCTAAGCATCCCCACGGAGCTCGACCTGTCGACCTTCGACGCTGTCGCGACCGGCGGCGACGCGTTCTGGGAGGACTACGAGCCAGGCGAGCGCATCGCGCATCCGCAGGGCATGACGCTGGAGGACGCGGAGCACCAGATGGCGACGCGGCTCTACCAGAACACGGCGCGCGTCCATTTCAACCAGCACCTGCAGAAGGACTCGCGTCTGGGCGTGCGCATCGTCTACGGCGGCCACATCATCTCGGTCTGCCACGCGATCTCCTACGACGGCCTGGAGAACGCGCTGCGCGTGCTCGCCTTCAACGCGGGCGCGCATGCGAACCCGACCGTCGCCGGCGATACGCTGTTCGCCTGGACCGACGTTCTTGAGCGCATCGACCTGGGCCGCGACGACGCGGGCGCGCTGCGCCTGCGGCTGGTGGGCTTGAAGAACCTCGACCCCAGCCAGGAGCCGATCGAGCTCAAGACGAAGGACCCGGGCAGCGGTCGAGAGCAGTACCACCAGAACGTCGTGCTCGACCTCGACTACACGGTGCTGATGCCGAAGCGGCGATGACAGCAGAACAGACAGTTGGGATTACCACCGCCGACTGAAATCGGCGGCAGAGACCGAGGACGAGACGCTGCGGGATTCATCCCGCAGAGGGGTTGTAGTGACAGCAGAACAGACAGATCTCGACACGCTCACGAACGCGCGCCATCTGGCCGACGCGGCCTCGAACGCTATGGAGGTTGCGATTGCAGCCGCGGCGCGCCTCACCGATGGCGGCAAGCTCATCGACGACCACCAGGTGCACTCAGAGCGCATCGCCCAGCTCGCGACGGAGGCGCGCGCCGCCCAGGAGCTGGTCGCGTACTGCGAGCGGCAGGCAGGGGCCGGCCGTCCCGACGGCCTCGCCCAGGAGCAGGCGCTCGCCTTCGCTGCCGAGGTCGTGCACAGCTTGCGCGGCGCGGCCGAGGCCGACCCCGACGCTTTCGGCCTAGCAGACCGCCTGGACGACGGCGACCTGCGTTCGCTCGTCCGCGCGGGCATGAACGAGGCCCACCTCCGCGCGATCGGCGCGCGCGTCCTCGAGGCGCGCGGCGCCCACGCGACCGAGCTGGAGGACGAGATCGCCGCCCTCACCCGCGACCAGTTTCGTTCGTTCGCGCGGACGGAGATCGTGCCCATCGCGCAGGAGATGCACCGGCAGGACCATCTGGTGCCGGAGAGCCTGATCCAGAAGATGGCCGGCCTTGGCCTCTTCGGCTCGTCCATCCCGGAGTCGTACGGCGGCACAGAGATGGGCTACCTGACCATGGTCGTACTTACCGAGGAGCTTTCGGCTGCGTCGCTCGTTGCCGGCAGCCTGATCACGCGCTCGGAGATCCTCACGCGCGCGCTCATCCAGGGCGGCACCGAGGAGCAGCGACAACACTGGCTGCCGCGCATCGCCACGGGCGAGCTGATCGTGGGCATCTGCGTCACCGAGCCGGACGTCGGATCCGACGTCGCGTCGGTGCAGTGCCGCGCGACGCCGGGCGACCTCGACGGAAGGCAGGGCTGGTTCATCGAGGGCGCGAAGGCGTGGTCGACGTTCGCCGGCCGCGCGAACATCCTGGCGCTGCTCGCGCGCACGGACCCCGACGCGAGTCTGGGCGCGCGCGGGCTCTCGCTCTTCATCGTGGAGAAGGACCCGCACGACGGCCACAGCTTCGTGCAGGAGCAGGCCGGCGGCGGCTCGATCAGCGGCACGGCGAACCCGACGCCCGGCTATCGCGGCATGCACAGCTTCACGCTCGCGCTCGACCGCTACTTCGTGCCGGCGGAAAACCTCGTCGGGGGCGAAGAAGGCCTGGGCCGCGGCTTCTACCTGCAGATGGGCGGCTTCGCGGCTGGACGGCTGCAGACCGGCGGCCGCGCGACCGGCGTCGGGCAGGCGTCGTTGGAGAAGGCCTGCAACTACGCACTCGACCGCAAGCAGTTCGGCCGAACGCTGGCCGGCTACCAGCTCACGCAGCACAAGATCGGCCGCATGGCGACGCACGTCGCCGCGGGCCGCCACCTCACGTATGCCGCCGCGCGCGAGATGCAGCAGCAAGAAGCCCAGCCTGCAAGCAGGCAGGGGGCAGCGATGCTGCCGGCGATGTGCAAGCTCTTCGCGTCGGACACGGCGGTCTGGGTGTCGCAGGAGGCGCAACTGATCCACGGCGGCTGGGGCTACAGCGAGGAAGACCCCGTCGCGCGCTACGTCGTCGACGCGCTGGTCCTCCCGATCTTCGAGGGCGTAAAGCCGATCCTGGAGCTGAAGATCATCGCCCGGCAGCTACTGGGATCGTAGTCTCGCCCTTCACACCT
>JBBDNH010000169.1:0-4068 GCA_040877745.1 Dehalococcoidia bacterium | reverse complement strand
GCCCTCGTCGGGGAGGAGCTGGACCTGGTTCGCCGCGAGCTCCGTGTTCGTGGCGGCCATGCCGTGGTCGGCCGTGAGCACGAACAGCGTGCTCTCGAACATCCCCTGCTCCTCCAGCATGTCCAGTACGTGACCCAGGCGCCGGTCCGTCTCGTCGAGCGCCGTGCGCTGGCCCTCGGAATGTGGACCGTAGTCGTGGCCGGTGCCGTCCGTAAGCGTGAATTGGTGGTACATGAATGCGGGAGGCGGGTGCGAGTCCTCGGTGAAGAGCACGAGCGCCTGCGCGACGCCGCGATTATCGACGATCGACTCGCCCTGGATGCCGTTCATCTTGTCGGCGATCCAGCGCGGGCTGGTGTCGTCCTCGTGCTCGCGCGTGAGGGCGCGCAGGCGGTCGCGGTCGCCGATGATGCGCCGCTCGAGCACGCTGTGGTCGGCGCCGCGCCCGCACGGGTCGTGGATCGCGGCGGTGAGCGCGCCCTGCTGTCCCTGCCAGGAGCCGTAGACGCGATGGAATGCGTCGTGCAGGGTCTCGACGTCGTGGCTGAGGAAGCGGGCCGTGTCGAATTGCTGGCCCTGTGGGGTCACGACCTCGCGCGTTTCGCGCAGGTAGTAGGTCGGGTTGACGATGTCGTGGTGGCCGCCCCAGGCGCCGGTGCCGATCGCGTTGTGGCTGGGCCACGTGATGCTGGGGAAGTTCGTGATGCTGCCGTAGCGCAGCATGCAGCCGCTGTCGATCACGCGCCGCAGGTTCGGGATGGCGCTCGGGTCCTCGAGCCGGTGCCGGAGCTCGCTGTTGCTCTGGCCGTCGAGGTGGATGATGTAGGCGCGCTCCGCCTTCGCGTCGCTGCCGTCGAAGACCTCGTCCAGCACGCGACCGTCCTGCCGGCGTAGGTACTGGGCCGGCGCGGGACGTCCGGTCGCGTCGTGGCCGTCGATCTTGGGGAAGCCCATCGCGTGCGCGATCGTGGGCGCGATGTCCACGTGCCGCGCCGGGCCGTCGATCACGCCCTGGCGGATGCCGGGGCCTGCGAGGACGAGCGGCGCCCGCGACTGGACGATGTCGAGCGCGCCGTGCTGTCCGAGCTGGCGGCCGAAGGCGTAGCACTTCGGGTTGAGGACGATGTCGGGCGCGTTCGGGCTGTCGAAGAGCTGCGCGATGCGGTCGAAGGCGAACGGGTAGCTGAGCTGCTCCGGCTCGATGAACGCCTGGTTGGCGTCGTCCGTCGGGTGGCCCGACGCGCGCGCGGCCTCGAGCTCCTCCGCGATGGTGGAGAGCGCCCGGGCGTCCTGATTGGCGATCGGGTTCTCGCCGATGGTCTCGATGGTCTCGTACTCGAACGCGGCGTTCGCGCCGTACGAGCGCTGGAAGCGGATCATGCCGCGCGCGGCCCAGACTTCGTAGGCGCCGTCGCGGTAGGTGGCGAGGAAGTCGGTCTGCGGCCCAACGACGGAGTGCGTTAGCATCAGCTCGATTGCGCGGTTGCCCGACTCTTCCTGGTTCGCGTCGAGCCCCTGGCCTCCGGGGCGCTCCGGCAGTGCGATGGTGCGTTCTGTCGCCTGTGTCGTGGTCATGTAACTCCTTTGGGATTACCCGAACGCACGGGGGATGCGCCCCGATGATACGGCACGGCGGTCGCGCGGCGCAAAGGCCGCCTGCGCACAGGCTGCGGCGTAGCCTTTGTGCTGCCGGATGAATCCGGCAGCTTTTGCCGGGAACAGAGGAAGCCGCGGGTTTCAGCCCGCGGACTAGAAGCTGCTAGAGGCTGAGCATGCTGAGGAAGGGGCGTTTCGAGCGGAACGGCCCGACGATCGCCAGGTTGAGCTGCTCCGGGACGATCAGCGCGCGCGCGACGCGGCGCAGGTCGTCGGTCGTCACAGCATCGATCATCTGCGTCACCTCGTCGACGCTGCGCAGCCGGCCCGCGAGCAGCTCCTGCGCGCCGAGCCAGTCGGAGACGGCGCGCGTGTCCTCCATGCGCAGCAGCAGGCGGCCCTTCGTGAGCTCCTTCGCGCGCTCGAGCTCGTCCTGCGGAACGGCGCGCCGGCGCAGCTTCGATAGCTCCCCGAGCAGCGCCCCGAGCGCTTCCCTGGTGTTCGCGGGGTCGACGCCCGCGTAGACGATGAGCGATCCCGCATCCTGGAAGTAGTTCGCGTAGCTGTGCACGTCGTAGCAGAGGCCGCGCCGCTCGCGCAGCTCCAGCTCCAGCCGGCTGCCCATGCCCTCGCCCAGAATGACGCTGAGCAGGGTGAGCACGTAGCGGTCGGGATGGTGGAGCGCCAGGCCGCGCACGGCGAGCGAGAGGTGCGCCTGCTCTGAGTCGCGGTGCTGGACGGCGGCGCGAGGGGCCTGCTGGCCGTTCACGGCCGGGAACCAGCCTCCCGGCACGCCCCGCGACCAGTCGCCCAACGCCCCGGCGACGCGCGAGACGGCGTGCTTGTGCGTGAGCGGGCCGGCGATGCTGACGACCATGTTGTTCGGCACATACTGTCGGTGCAGGTAGTCGAGCACCGTCTGGCGGGTCACGCTCGTCACCGTCTCCTCGGTGCCCGCGACGTCGCGTCCGAGCGCCTGGTCCGGCCAGAGCGTCTCGTCGAGCAGGACCTCGACCTGTTGGCCGGGGGAGTCCGCCACCATCGCCAGCTCTTCGACGATGACGCGGCGCTCCTTGTCGAGTTCGCCGGGGGCGAAGAGCGGCCGGCGCACGAGCTCGGAGAGGACATCGAGCGCGAGCTCGAAGTGGGCCTCGGCGACCTTGCAGTAGAAGACCGTCAGCTCGCGGTCGGTGGCGGCGTTGATCGTCCCGCCGACGGCGTCGATGGCCTGCGAGATGGCCTGCGGTGTGCGGTGGCGCTCGGTGCCCTTGAAGCAGACGTGCTCGATCAGGTGCGCGAGGCCGGCCTGCTCCGGCGTCTCGTATCGAGAACCCGCGGCGACGTAGATGCTCACAGCGACCGAGCGGGCGTGCGGCATCGTGGCCGTGAGCACGCGCAGGCCGTTATCGAGCGTGGTCTTGCGGAAGGTGGTTTCGGTCATGAGACAAAACGAAGCGAGCCGTTCGTGGCTCGCTCTCCAGCGCTCCGTCCATTCTAGGGCCGCCCATCGCGCGCGGTCAAACGACGCGCCGTGTTATACTCCGCGCAACGTCGATCCACAGAGGGAGGCCCATCATGAGAACAACACTACTCCTGGCGCGCCCCCGGGTCCGAGCGGCCTAGCTCAAGGCAACCTCCGCTCGACATCGGGTGCGCTCCTGCCCGACTGTCGTTTCGTATTGCGCCGCCCACGCTGTGGGATGAGCGCTCCACCACAAGGAGCATTACTTGTCTACCTCTGTTTCTCAAACAGCTCACTCAGTACCAGAACCGGTCGCCCGCGTCGCCGAGGCGATGGAGACCTATGGGCGCACGTGGGCGCTCTGCGGCGGCTGGGCGGTCGACGCCTGGCTTGGCCGCCCGACGCGCGACCACGGCGACGTCGATATCGCCGTGTTTCAGGACGATCATCGCGCGCTGTTCGAACACCTCACCGGCTGGCAGCTCGTCGCGCACCCCCCGAACTGGGCTGGCGACACGTCCGAGCTCTGGGACGGCCGGCGTATCGATATTCCGGGCCATGTCCACGGTCGCTTCGGCGACGAACCGATGCCCGAGAGCCCCATTCTGATGCCGGAGGATGGCTTTACGCTCGATATCCAGATCAACGAGCGCAGCGGCGGAGAGTGGGCCTTCTGCCGCGAGCCGCGCATCACGCTGGCGCTGGAGCGCGCCATCGGACAGTCGCGCTGGGGCCTGCCGACGCTGACGCCAGAGGGGATCCTGCTCTACAAGTCGGGCGTCGCCGATGTCGGCGACGTCTTCGGCTTCCTTCGCCGGCGCGACAAGCTCGACTTCGTTGCCCTGCTCCCGCAGCTCGCCAGCGGCCAGCGTGACTGGCTGCGAGAGGCGCTGGTGCTGGCGGGGCATCCGTGGCTGTCGCAGCTCGCGTCCTGAAGGGCGCTCGGAACGGGAGGTCAGCTTCGGTTGACCCCTTCGAAAAGGCGCTGGTATACTCCGGTAGCGAAGGAG
>JBBDNH010000168.1:0-4145 GCA_040877745.1 Dehalococcoidia bacterium | reverse complement strand
CAGGACCTCTTCCTTGCGCTGCAGGACCTCCTGCGCCTCGCGCACTTCCGTCGGCACGGCGGCCCGCAACTGGTCGACGATATCGAGCAGGCGGCGGCGGTCGATCACGCTCGCCGTGCCGATCGGCAGGCGTCGGGCCTCGCCGACCAGCTCCTCCAAGCGATCGATCAGATGTAGTAGGTCGATGGTGGCGACTCCCTCCCGGACCATCAGGCCGATGCGAACTTCGTATTCAACGCTTCGGCCACGTGGGCCGGAACGAGGTTAGTGACATCATACCCCAGGCTCGCAACCTCGCGGATGCGGCTGCCGCTGATGAACAGGTGCTCCAGGCTGCTCATGAGATAGACCGACTCCAACTCCGGCGCCATGCGCTTGTTCATCAGGGCCATGTCGAACTCCGCCTCGAAGCCCGTGACGGCGCGGATCCCGCGTACCAGCACGTTTGCGGAGACGTCGCGCGCGAACTGCACGGTGAGCCCAGAGTACGACTTCACCTGCACGTTCGGAAACGACTCCACCGCCTTGCCGAAGAGCGCGAGGCGCTCCTCGGTCGTGAAGAGCGAGCCGGCAGGCAGATCGAGGATCGCGACGAAGAGGTTGTCGAACAGCTTCGCCGCGCGCTTGACGATGTCCATGTGGCCGTTCGTCACGGGGTCGAAGCGGCCCGGGTAGACGGCGACCGTCACGATGAAGCCTCGCCGCGGTAGATCGACAGCTGCGTGTCACCGTACTTGCGGCTCCAGGCGAGGCCCAGCGGGCCGATCGCGCCGGGCGCCTCTCGCCGGCTGCTGTGCTCGAACACGAGCGTCGAGGCGACGCCGACGGCTTCCGCGATCGAAGCAAGCGCCTCTTGCGCTTGTCCGTCCTCGTAGGGCGGGTCTGCGAGGATGAGCGTGTACGGGCCGGAGAGCCGGCCTGCCGCTTGTTCCGCTTTCATCCGATGCACGCGAGCTCGCTCCTCCAATCCTGTCATGGCGAGATTCTCACGAATGATAGCAGCGCTCGCTTCGTTTCGCTCGACGAAATCACAATGTCCCGCCCCCCTGCTCAGCGCCTCGATGCCCAGCGCGCCGCTTCCCGCGTAGACGTCCAGCACGCGATCGAGGCTCACGCCCTGCGCCTCCAACGTATTGAAGATCGCCTCACGCACCCGGTCGGCCGTCGGCCGGACTCCCTGTCCCGGCGTCTTCAGCCTGCGACCGCGGGCCGAGCCGCCAGTGACGCGCACGGCCTACGGCGCGCTTGCGCTGCCGCCGGCTGAAGCGCGCACGGGCACCCGCAGCTCCTGCCCGATCCGCGTCACGCCGTCGCTCACGATGAGCGTGACCGTGTACGTTCCGTCCTGATCCGGCGTCACCCAGGTCACGGCGGTGCCCGCCGAACCCTGGAGCTCACCGTCCGATACCTGCCAGCGAGGCTGGAGCAAGTCGCCGTTCGGCTTCACCAGCTGTACGTCGCCGGTCTGGGCGAAGCGCTGGACCACGGGCCAGATGTTGGCGGCCGCCGTACGCTCGGAGACGTCCGCGACCACGACACCGCCCAGCTCGAAACGATCGGCCAGCTCGATGCGGAACGCTTCGCTGAACATGTTGCCCAACCAGACGATCCTGGCGCCGCCCGGACCAGTGTATCCGAACGCGACGGAGCGCGAGGCCTCATCCCAGCGCATGCCGGTCGCGCCGGTCTCGCCGGCGAGGTTGAGCGCGATGACGCGCACTTCTTCGCCGGTGCCCGCTGTGCCCTCCGGCTCGGTGACGGGCGTGCTCGCCAGCGCGAGCGCCTCGGTGAGCGTAAGCTCGCGCACGCCATCGACGCCGCGCTCATAGCTGAGCGGGCTGACCGAGAGCAGCAGCTTGCCGCTGGACACGCGCGACGTGAGGAAGCCAAGGACGGCCTCCATGCGTTCGTAGTAGCCGTCCCGCTCGATGTCCGGCGGCAGCTTCAGAGCATCGACGAGCGGCGCGAGCGCCTCCCAGTCGTAGCCGAGCGTGTCCCAGCCATCGGCGCCCTGCACCGGCAGGGGGAGCGTGAGCGTAAGGCCAAGCCCAGCGGAGCGCAATTCGCTCGATAGCTGCTCCACGAACACGACGAAGTCGTCGCCGTTCGACGCGTCGACGGAACGGTAGTCGAGGTCGATGCCAGCGAAGCCTTCATCGCCGGCGAGCTCGACCAGCGCCCGTACGTGCGCGTCGCGGAGCTCCGGGTCGAGGAGAATATCGTTCAGGTTGCGGGCCTGGGCGGTCGTCGTGGTGCTAATCGTAGGCGCGATGTCCACAGATACGTCGCCGATCTCCAGGCGGCCGCCGGTGAGGCCGCCGTCGGCCGCAGGCGCGAGTCCCGTCACGTTGAGCGTCGTGATCGCGTCGAGCGCGAGCGCGTCGACATCCTCGCCCGCGGGCACGGTACCCACGACCATGCGGATGCGCTCGACCGGGCGGAAGACGGCCACGTTCTCCGGCAGAATGGCGAGCTCGGCCTGGGCGGAGTCGCCGCCGGCCACGGGCACGGCTTCGCCGAGACGCTGCCACTCGTCGCCACGGTAGGTAAACATCACCAGGACGTCGCCCTCGCTGACGCGCGACGAGAGGTTCACGGTGAGCCGCGGCCGCGCCCCGGCGCCGACGGGTTCGCTGTCATCCAGCTCGAAGAGCGCGCTCACGGCCTCGTAGCCGGCCGGCGGCGCCGGCAGCTCGTCTCGTGTGGTGAACGTGACCGGGCCGGTAATGCTGGAGCCGCCGCCTTCGTCGAAGATCGAGACGGGCGGCAGGACGAGGACGAGCATGATGATGCCCAGCAGGATGCCCAGCCCGACGACGATGGTCGCCGCCAGGTCTGGGCGCTGCAGCGCTTCCGACTGCAGGATGTGGTCGAACGGGCCGCGGTCTTTCATCTGCTTCGTATAGGGCGCCTGCCTCAGACGACGGACCTGTGAGGCCGGCGCCGCGGGAAGGCTCGGCCATTGTATCACGGTCGTTCTGAGGCGCAACGAGGGGAGCGCGCTGGTGGGCGATGCAGGACTCGAACCTGCGGCCTTCTGCGTGTAAAGCAGACGCTCTAGCCAACTGAGCTAATCGCCCGCCGAAGCTTGATCTTAGCGGGGGGCCGGAAGCTGGTACAAGCTGGGCGCCGGCGCTTAGCCGCGGGTCAGCTTGATCAGCGTCCGCCCAACGCGGGCGAGGCTGGCCAGGTTGTGCACAGGCAGGAACTCGTCGACGGAGGGCAGGGCGGCGGCCATGCCCTGCGCGACCGGCCGGTAGCCCGCGTCTCCCAGCAGCGGATTGAGCCAGAGCACGCGATAGGCCCGGCGCTTGAGCGCGCGCATCTCCCGCCCGAGCTGCTCGATGTCGCCGCGGTCCCAGCCGTCGCTGATGATCACGACGACCGTGCGCGGCCCGACGCGCGCGCGGGCGTGCGCGCGGTTGAACTCGCACAGGCAGGCGCCGATGCGCGTGCCGCCCGACCAGCTTTCGACCTTGCGCGAGACGTTCGCGAGCGCTTCGTCGAACGAGCGCGCGCGCAGCATCGGTGTCACGTCGAAGAGCCGCGTGCTGAAGACGAACGTGCTGACGCCGCGCAGCTCGCTCTGGAGGCCGTAGAGGAACTGCGTCAGGAAGCGCGAGTAGACGTCCATGGACCCGCTCACGTCGCAGAGGAGGACAAGGTTGAGCCGGCGCACCTTGCGCCTCCGCCGGAGGAGGCGCGGCACCTCGCCGTCGGTGCGAACGGCGCGGCGCAGGCTGCGTCGCAGGTCGAGCTCGACGCCGGTGCGCGAGGGCCGGCGGCGGCGCGTGGTCGCGGTGGCGAGCTTGGGCGCGAGGCGGCGCAGGTAGCGCCGCGCCGCGCGGACTTCGTCGTCGTGGAAGGTGGAGAAGTCCTTCTGCAGCAGGGCGTCCTCCGCGCTGTAGGACTGCGGCGGCGTATCGCGCGGCGGCGCGTTGGTCGACGCATCGCGCGCGTAGGCGATCTGGAGCAGCTCGCCTGCGCCAAGCTTCGGATCGCTGCCCGTGAGGCGTTCGGGTTCCGGCCCGCGCCGTTCGTCTTCCGGGGCGGACAGCCGCCAGAAGCGGTCGAAGAGGACGTCGAAGACGGCGCGGTCCTCGATGCGGGTGACCAGGCTGGCGGCGAGCGCCTGGCGCACGTCG
>JBBDNH010000167.1:0-4150 GCA_040877745.1 Dehalococcoidia bacterium | reverse complement strand
AGGCCGCGCTTGATCGCGTCGACCACCTGCTCCTTGCTCTCGATGACGTGCGTGTGCACGTCCACCACGCCCCAGGCGATCTCCTTCTCCTTCGGGAAGCCCTGCTCCTTGAGAAGCGTCGCCAGCTCGAAGCCGCTGTTCGCCATCTCCAGGTCGAACTGCGTCACGGGCATGTCGAGGAAGCGCGGGTACGCCGACACGAAGTCGCCGTAGCAGATGTGCGTGCCGGTCTTGGTCTGCACGCCCTCCGTGGCGATCGCCATCGCCTCGATGGCGAGCTCGATGTCCTCGAGGCGCGTCGAGAGCGCGGGCTCGTCGATCTGGATGAACGTCGCGCCGGCGCGGTCGAGCTCGAGCGCCTCGTAGTTCACCGCGCGCGCCATCGCGAGCACGGCGTCGCGGAAGTTGTCGTAGCCTTCGACGAACGACCACTCGACCATGGTGTAGGGGCCGGTGAGCATGCCCTTGACGGGCTTCTCCGTCAGGCTCTGCGCGAAGCGCCACATGTCGACGGTGATCGGCGCCTCCCAGCGCACCTGCTGCTTCACGATCGGCTTGTGGTAGTAGCGATTGCCGTACGAGCGCACGAGCCCGCCGATCTCCATGCCGGGCAGGTGCTCGGCGAAGAAGGCCACCATGTCGCCGCGCGCCATCTCGCCGTCGACGAGGATGTCGATCCCGAGCTCCTCCTGCAGCTTGATCACCTCGCGCGTCGCGCGCTGCTCGAGCTCGGCGAGCTCCTCCTGCGACAGCTTGCCGGACGCGAACTGGTTGCGCGCCTTCTGTAGGTAGTCGGGCTTGGGAAAGCTGCCGACGGTCGTTGTGAGCAGTCCCTTCGTCATACCAGCACTCCTTCCGCCTGTCGGACGCCCTCAGCCAGGCGGCGCAGCTTGTCCTGCGCGACCTCGCGCGGGAGGAACTCCAGGCCCGCGTTCGGGCTGACGTGGATGTTCTCCGGATCGATGCCGGCGCCCAGCGTGCGGATGCGCTCGACGATGTGCTCGACCGACTCCAGCCTCGTGTTGCGCGCGTCGATGATGCCCAGGCCGAGCTTCTTCGTGAACGGCGTCCGCTTGAGCAGCGCTTCGCTTTTGTGACCCATCACGAAGTCGAGGCCGATCAGGCCGAACGGCAGGTCGAGCATCTGCGGATAGCAGCCCTCGACGTCGCCGAAGTAGAGGTAGAGCGCGGTCTCGGCGTTCAGCCCGTCGAGCAGGCGGCGAGAGATGGTCGCGAACTCGGCAAAGTCGTCCTTGTGCTTGAGGATGGCCGGCTCGTTGAACTGGATGAAGCTCGCTCCGGCGTCCTGGAGCGCGCGCGCCTCCTGGTTCAGCGCCTCTGCGAACGCTTCCGCGAGCGCCTGCGTCGAGCCGTAGTGTTCGTCGACGGAGAGGCGCGCGAGCGTGTAGGGGCCGGTGAGCACCGCCTTCACGGGCTTCGCGCTGTGCTCGACGGCGAAGCCGAAGTCGCGCGCGGTAATCGGCTTCTGCCATGAGATCGGGCCGTCGATCACGGGCTGGCGGTAGTACATGTTCGTGTCGAACCAGCGGATCAGGCCGTTGATCGAGACGCCCGACAGCCCGCGCGCGATGTACGTCTGCTCGTCCTCCCAGCGGATCTGGCCGTCGGTGACGAGGTCGAGGCCGGCCTCGGCCTGCTCCTGCAGCGCCTCGATCGTCACCTCGTCGGCGATCTGCGCAAGCTCCTGCTCGCTGATCGCGCCGCGATCGAAACGCGCGATGGCGGCCCGAAGCTTGGCCGGACGCGGGCGGTTCGGGATCTTGGGATAGCTTCCAACAACGGTGGCGATCATGCTCGTGGTCCCTCGCTGGGCTGTGCTAGACAGCGAGGGCCGTGGTGACGGCCCTCGATCGTCGAGTCCTCCAACACGCTCAGTCTAGCATCGGCCGCGAGAGGCGGTCAACGCGGCCGCGTAGGGGAGGCCCCGCGATCGAGCGGTTGACATACCCCAAGCGCGCAGGCCACCATACGCACGGCGTCGCATGCTGGTGGCGCACATCCGATTGTGGGAGGCACGACGTGCAGCTCAAGGACAAGGTGGCCATCATCACCGGTAGCAGCCGGGGCGTGGGCAAGTTCATGGCGCTGGAGATGGCCAAGGAGGGCTGTCACATTGTCGTCGCGGCGCGGACCGAGGAGCAGCAGGATCCGAAGCTGCCGGGGACGATCTTCTCGACGGCCGACGAGATACGGTCGCTCGGCGTCCGCGCGCTGCCCGTGCGCACCGACGTCACGGACGAGGAGAGCGTGCGCGCGATGGCGAAGGCCGCGCTGGACGAGTTTGGCCGCATCGACGTGCTGATCAACAACGCGGGCGTGATGTCGCCCGGGCGGCTCTGGGAGATCCCGATCAAGCGCTGGGACCTGGTGATGCGTGTCAACGTCCGCGGGCCGGTGCTCTGCTGCCAGGCGGTGCTCCCGCACATGATCGAACAACGCGACGGCGTCGTCATCAACATCTCATCGATTGCGGCCGACCAGACGGGCGCCGCGAACGTCTCGTACACGGTCACCAAGCACGCGCTGCGCGAGCTGAGCGCGGGCCTCGCGGAGGAGGTGAAGGAGTTCAACATCCGCGTCTTCTCGCTTTCGCCGGAGGGGCTCGTTATCACGCCCGGCACGATGTATCACCGGCTGGACGAACAGGTGCCGGCCGGCCCGTTCGTCGAGGCGCCGGAGGCGATGGGTATGGCGGCGGTCTATCTCTGCGGCGACGATGCGAAATCGCTGAGCGGGCAGCACTTTTACAGCCGCGCGCTACTGCGCGAACGAGGCCTCTGGGACGAGCCAGCGCCGCCTGCGCCGCGCCGGGCCTAGCTTCAGGGCCAGACTCAGCCCGATTCTGTGACCTGCCCGAAGCGGCAAGTACTCCTTCACGCGCTCCTAACTGCCCCTCTCTTCCTTACCTACCATAACTTGTGGTATATTCATGTACGCGTCTTAGCAACTGAATTGGGGGAAGCATGCCGGAGCCGGACAGCCCCTTCGACAATTACCTCGACCTCGTCGAGGCTGCGCGTATTCTGAGGATCCACCCGCAGAGCCTTCGCCGTCTGATCAAGCAAAAGAAGGTGCCGGCGATCCTGTTCGCGGGCAAATACCTGATCGAACGCGACAAACTGGAGATGTTCCAGGCGAACTACGACCCGCGGCCCGGCCGCAAGCCGATCCGCCGGTTGCTTTAGGAAGTGTTTATAGAAGAAATGGAGAGGCCGGGCATGTTACCCGGCCTCTCGTACTTCGTAGCGGCGGCTGCGTGTTAGTTCAGCCCCGGTATTTCCGTAATCTCGTATGGCGGCTCGAGGTCGCCGTCGGAGACCGAGTCCTCAACGCTGGTTGCTTCCAGCGAGAATGCTCCTGATGCGTCGCCGGCGCCATGCAGGAGCAGCAGCACCCCGTCGTCACGGAAGCAGTACTCGCCTTCGCCGGATTCGCCCTCGATAGTACCGGAGATGGAGAAGCACGAGGCGTCCTGTCCCGCGATCTCCCGGTCCGAACGCTCGACGTCGACGTCCCCGAGGGAGGTGTCGATCAGGTCGTTGAGCCCGTCGGGCTCGGTGAAGATGCTCAAGAACGGAATGGGAACGCTCCCGAGTGGGGAGGCGATACACTGCCCGCCATCCTCCGACGTGCAGATGTAGCTGGTCTCCGCGCTGCTGATGATCGTGAAGTCGCCGCTCTCAGCGCTCGAGAAGTCCAGGCGCCAGGAGTCGGGGGGCTTCCAGAACAGCGTCATCGTGCCTTCCTCGTCGGCGCCGCCGCCGGACGCCGAGAAGTTGTAAGCGATCTTGACCTCGCTGATACCGAACTCGTCGGCGAACCGGCGCAGCTCGTCGTTCAGGTCGCCGCTCGGTTCGTCGCCGTTGCCGCCATCGCCGTTGCCATCGTCGCCTGTGTCATCTCCGGTGGGCTCCGTAGCGGTCGGCTGGCCATCGCCAGTGTCGGCGTCGTCGCTATCGTCGTCGCTACTGCATGCCGCCAGGAATAGGACCAGCAGCAGCGCGGCTGCTGCAAGCCAAACACGGCCAAAACGAGTCATGTGCTTACCTCCCTTAACGTTCGCATGTGGTTGGACGTAGCGTAACAACGCCCATTGCGTGGGTCAAGCTGGGCTACGGTTGCTCTTCGA
>JBBDNH010000166.1:0-4155 GCA_040877745.1 Dehalococcoidia bacterium | reverse complement strand
ACTGATCGACGTGCGCCATCGCTGGGGCCGCCTCCCCAGCGACCTCCGCCGCTAGTCGCTGAGCGACCACGCGGCGCTGATCGTGGATTTGGCGGATTAGGGGTAGCCTAATCGTGTTGCGTAGACAGCACCCAGGCTCCGTCTTCTGTCTCCGCCACGGTTAGTTTGTGGGCCCGTCCGACTGCAGCAAACTTCTCCGAGAGCCGGGTGGGCGGGTTGAGAAAGACGACTGATGCATCGGGGTGGTGCTTCGTCTCGATAACCTTCTCAATACTAGTCAGCACTTCGTCGACGAACGATGGCGTGACTGCTTCAACGCCGCGGAAGTCTACGGTCAGTCGTTCACCGTCCCAGGCATCGGCCAGGGCGTTCACAACCATCGCTGCTGATCCTCTTGTGATCAGAGCTTTCTTGCCAGTCAGCTGTAAGACGCTCACTCTTACCACTGCACCTACTCACCCGCTCGGATGCTGTTATGTGGGAATCGAAGCATAAGCAAGTGTACCCGGAAAGAGCATCGTGCGCTTCGCTTCGGATTCTAGCTCCTCAGTTGTTTGGAGCATGCCAATTCCGGAGTGTATCACCAGTTGCCTCCCGGCTTTGCGCATGTCCTCGGCGATACCATAGAGGCCGATCCCCCGAGTACTCTGCCCTGTTCCACTTACTCGTTCGCGCAGCGCTAGCTCGATTGCCACCCAGTCGTAGGGGACATCGTCAGTTAACTGAGGATTCCGCTCCAGCGACTTGCGTATCCCGATGCCACCATCGGCCACAGCGCACACGAACCGCCTCCCTTGCTGGAACTCATAGAACTGTATCAATCCAAATGCACCGACGGTCGACTCGGAGTGTTGTACAGCGTTGAGTGCTAGCTCGGCGAACACCTCGCTGACGACAGGGTGAAGGTTTGCTGCCCCAAGGCCGCGCGCGCTCAGAGTATCGAGCGCCGCGTTCGCTAGGTCCTCTACCTCTGTTTCCGTACTGAAGGGTGTCAGCGGCAGTACGACCTGCTGGTCAGCGCGCTCGCGAATCCCTCGGTCATCCACCTCCACGCCTGCGTCTTGGAGCACAGCGAATAGCCCGATCGACTTCAAGTAGATCGACACTCCCACGTTCTCAGGCACCAGGAGTCGCACAGCGCTGCTGCGTTCCTGTGCAAGTAGCGGATATATGGCGCACCAAAGTACGGCTGCGGGACGAACAAAGTCGCATAGGCGAAGATCCACGTCCACGCGCCGCTCCGCAAACCCAACTTGCCGGGGGTCATTCGCGGCGAACTTTGATGATAGGGAGCCGGCGTGCAAAAACTCCCTTGGGACAGGAATCCTCATACCCTCAACTCGCTGGCGCGGCTCGCGGCGCTCACTCGGCCGCTACCCCCGCTCCCCGAGCAGCGCCACCACGCGGTCCAGGATGCGGTGCGCGACGTCGTACTTGGACATCAGCGGCACCTCCTCGACGTTCCCCGCGCGGTCGAGGATCGAGACCTGGTTCGTCTCCGTCGCGAAGCCGGCGCCCGGCGCCGTCAGGTCGTTCGCGGCGATCAGGTCGAGGTTCTTCTGCTCCAGCTTCACGCGCGCGTTGGCCAGCAGGTCGTGCGTCTCCGCGGCGAAGCCCACCTTCACAATCGGCCCTTCGATCTCCAGCAGGAAGTCCTTCGTGCGTTCCAGCTCCAGCGACTTCCTATCCGAGCCCTTCTTCACCTTGTGGCCGGCGACCTCCACCGGCCGGTAGTCGGAGACGGCCGCGGCCATGATCAGCGCGTCCGCGTGCTCGCACGCGCCCAGCACCGCGTCGCGCATCTCCGCGACCGTCTGCACCGGCACGAAGCGCACGCCGTAGGGGCAGGGTAGCGTCGTGACGGTCGATACGAGCGTGACCTCAGCGCCGCGGTCGCGCGCCGCCTCCGCTACCGCGTAGCCCATCTTGCCGGTCGAGTAGTTGCTGATGAAGCGCACCGGGTCGAGCGGCTCGCGCGTGCCGCCCGCGCTCACCACGACGCCCTTGCCGGCGAGGTCGCCGCCGCGTCCGAGCGTCTGTCTGAGCGCGCCCAGCAGCGCCTCCGTCTCCACAAGCCGGCCGATGCCGGTCCGGCCGCTCGCGAGCCTGCCTTCGCCTGGGCCGACGATCACGAAGCCGCGCTCGCGCAGCGTCTCGATGTTCGTTTGCGTGGCCGCGTCCTCGAACATCTGGTGGTCCATCGCCGGCGCGACCAGCACCGGCGCCTCGGTCGCCAGCACGGTGAGCGACACCATGTCGTCGCCGATGCCCCCGGCGAGCTTCGCGATCGTCGTCGCGCTCGCCGGCGCGACGAGCACCGCGTCGGCGCGGCGGGCGATCTCCACGTGCTCTTCCGCCAGCTCCGACATCGGATCGAACATATCGATGAACACCGGGCGGCCGGTGAGGCTGCGCAGCGTGAGCGGCGTAATGAAGCGCGTCGCGGCCTCCGTCATCAGCACGTCGACGCGGGCGCCGGCCTGCGTGAGCTTGCTGGCCAGGTCGGCGGCCTTGTAGGACGAGATGCTGCCCGTAATCCCGAGCGCGATGTGGCGGTCCTGCAGCATCGTTACTCTCTGTTCGCCTCGTAGATCAGGCGCACGCCGTGCAGCGTGAGATCGGGGTCGACCACGTCGAAGACATCGGTCTCGCGGGCGATCACCTCGGCCCAGCCGCCCGTGCCGACGACCTTCGCCTCGCCGCCCAGCTCGCGCTTGAAGCGCGCCACCATGCCTTCTATTAGCGAGACATAACCGAAGAGCAGCCCCGACTGGAGCGCGCTCACGGTGTTCTTGCCGATCGCGCTGGGCGGCCGGCTCAGCTCCACCGGGTAGAGCTTCGCGGCCCGCTCCGTCAGCGCCTCAGCGGCGATGTGGATACCCGGCGCCAGCGCGCCGCCCAGGTAGTCCCCTTCCGCGGACACCGCGTCGAAGACCAGCGCGGTCCCCAGATCCACGATGATCAGCGGCGGCGGGCCATAGCTCTTCAGAGCCGCGACCACGTCCGCTACGCGGTCCGCGCCGACGTCGCGCGGGCTGTCGTAGAGGATGCGGACGCCGGTGCGCGTGCCCGTGCCGACCACCAGCGGCCGCACGTGAAGATGCCGCTCGAAGAGCTTCTCAAATACGGGAATCAGGTCCGGCACCACGCTCACCAGCACGGCGTCGTTGATCTCCGCACTCTTCACACCTTCCACATTCAGCAGGCCAAGGAGGATCACGGCGTACTCGTCCGCCAGCCGTTGGTGGTCCGTCGCGATGCGCCAGGTGGCGCGCAGCTGCTCGCCCTGGAACAGGCCGATCGTGATCGTCGTGTTTCCCACATCGATGGCGAGGAGCATGCGATGCCGGCCCGTCCTCTCCTGAGCGCCGCTCATTATAGGCGTCGGTTTGCGGGGCCTGCAACCGCAGACGGCCCGGCCGCGCGGGCCGCACGTGCGGCTTGGGAAAGGGAGCAAAAATGTTGGCGATTTTCCACGTAGTCGTCATAAGAACCTTGATCGCCGTCCCCTGTTCCGTGCTATGCTCACCATCGCCTGGGGCCGCTCTCGCGGGGAGGGAGCAGGGGCAGCCGGGAGGCGAAGGCCCCGCCACAAACGCCCGCAGGGGCCGCCACGAAGGCGCCAGGCAAGTCAAAACGAACACAGCATAGCAGGCGAGAGCCAGGCTGCTGCCGGGGTAGGTGAGCACACCCTCCGGGCCGGTCGGAACGGTTCGCCCGCCGCGAAGGAGACTCCGGCTTTGCCAGACCGATCACCCGAAGCCGTTTGGGGCGCTGCCCTCGGCCAGCTGGAACTCCAGGTCACCAGGCCCAACTTCGAGACCTGGCTCCGCAACACGAACGGCCTCCGCTACGAGCGCGAATCCTTCATCGTCGGCGTCTCGTCCGACTTCTGTGTCGAGTGGCTCCGCTCGCGCATGAGCCCGCTCATTGACCGCACAGTCTCGCAGATCGTTGGACACACGGTCGCCGTTTCGTTCCAGGTGCTCGGAGCGCCCGCCGCCACCAGCGAAGCCGCAACCAGCGATACGCGAACGGCCGTACCCGCCGCCGCGCCCGACCTCAATCCGGCGCTCACCTTCGCCTCCTTCACCGTCGTCAGGAGCAACCGCCTCGCCTACCGCGCCGCCAACAAGGTCGCCGGCGGCGACAACA
>JBBDNH010000165.1:0-4168 GCA_040877745.1 Dehalococcoidia bacterium | reverse complement strand
CGACAGGCTACCTCGGCGCGCTGCGCGCGATCATCGCGCTGCGCCGCCGGCCAACCCAGCGCGGCTCCTGGCTCGAGACGGTGTCGCTGTCGCAGACGAGCATGTGGTACCAGCGGCTCGGGCACGACCTGGACCGCGCGCGGGCGAGCGGCGAGGGCGACGTCGCGCCGCTGCTGGAGGAGCGCGACACGCCGTACGGGCGGATGCGCCAGCTGCGTCCGGCGCTGCGGATGTCGGAGACGCAGCCGCGCTGGGAGCTGCCAACCTCGCCGCTCGGCAGCGGCGATCCGGTGTGGAGCTGAGCCAGCAATGGCCGACCTGAGCAACGACGAGGCGCGGCGCATCGCGCTGGGCGCGCAGGGCTTCGCGGAAGCGCGGCCGTCGGGGCGCGTCGACATCCGGCATCTGCGGCGCGTGATGGCGAAGATCGAGCTGCTGCAGATCGACACGGTGAACGTGCTCGTCCGGGCGCACTACATGCCCTTATTCGCTCGCCTGGGGCCCTACCCCATGTCGCTGCTGGACGAAGCGGTCTACCAGCGTCGCGAGCTGTTCGAAACGTGGGCGCACGTCGCATCGATCGCGCCGGTCGAACGCTACCCGCTGCTGCGGCATCGCATGGACGGCGGCCTGCACCACAACTGGGAGCGCTGGGCGCAGGCGAACTCGGCGTACGTCGACGCGGTGCTGGACGAGGTGCGCCGGCGCGGGCCGATCACGGCGGGCGAGCTGGAGGACCCCGGCCCGCGTGGCGGCGTGTTCTGGGTACGGACGGCGGGCAGGACGGCGCTCGACTATCTGTTCCGGAAGGGCGCGGTGATGATCGCCGGGCGGTCGAACTTCACCCGGGCGTACGACCTGACGGAGCGCGTCCTGCCGCGCGAGCTGCTCGAGCGCGAGCCGCCCGCCGAGGAGGCGGCGCAGCGCGAGATGCTGCTGCACTCGGCGCGCGCGTACGGCATCGGGACGGCGGCGGAGCTGGCGGACTACTACCGGCTGCGCGTGCCGGCGGCCAAGGCACTGCTGCGCGACCTAGTGCGAGAGGACGCGCTGCGGGAGGTGTCGGTCGAAGGGTGGAAGGAGCCGGCGTACCTGCATCCGGACGCCCGGACGCCGCGCGCGATCAACGCTCGCGCGTTGCTGGCGCCGTTCGATTCGCTGATCTGGGACCAGAACCGGAAGCGGACGGAGCGGCTGTTCGGCTTTCGCTACGTGCTGGAGATCTACCTGCCGGAGAAGCAGCGCGAGTACGGCTACTACGTGTACCCCTTCCTGCTGGGCGACCGGCTCGTCGCGCGGGTCGACCTAAAGGCGGACCGCAAGCGGGGCCGGCTGCAGGTGAAGGCGGCCTACGTCGAGGACGGCGAGGATGAGCGCGCCGTCGCCGGCGAGCTGGCGAAGGAGCTGGCGCTGATGGCGGAGTGGTTGGGGCTGGAGCGGGTCGAGGTGGGCCGGCGAGGGAACCTGGCGCGGGAGCTGGGCCGCACTGTCAACGGATGAGGAACCGATAAGCGGATAACTATCGCGACGGCTGGGACGCTCTGCCTACCGAAGGCGCTCGCGGGAGGCCTGAAGGCCTCCCCTACATCCGTGCTACCAGCGGTCGATCAGCTGGATCGCCACCCCATGCGCCGCATCGCCGACCTCGACAGAGAAGGCGCTCGCGGGAGGCCTGAAGGCCTCCCCTACATCCGTGCTACCAGCGCTCGATCAGCTGGATCGCCACCCCATGCGCCGCATCGCGCGGGATGCGGGCGACGCGAGTGTTGGGGAGGGCGCCGCGCTCCGGGCCGGAGACAGGAACGCCCTTCTCCTTGAGCTCGGCGACCGCGGCGGCGAGGTCGCCGACGTGCAGCGAGATCGAGAACATCCCCTCGCCCACCTGGTCGAGGTGGACGGCGACGCGGTGGCCGGGCGTGGTGGGCTGAACGAGCTCGATGAAGGCGCTGTCGCCGGAGAGCGGCAGCGCGGCGAGCTGCATGTGCGAGCCCTCCGGCGTGAAGGGCGGCTCGGGGCGGAGGCCCAGTATCCCGGCCCAGGCTCCAGCGCCGGCGCGCAGGTCGCGGACGGCGAGGACGACGTGGTCGAGGCGGCGAAGGTCCATGGCTAGTCGGCGCTTCCTTTCTTTCGGTAGACGGCGAACGCCATGCCGGGGCGAAGCTCGCCGGCATCGGAGAGACGCCTATCCTCTCGGACGAGGTCGGACGCCATCTCCTCGATGAGGCCGGCCAGGCCGCCACGACGCCGGCGCTGCCATCTGCCGGCCAGCCGGCGGGCGAGGCGACCGATGCGCCCCGGCGCGACCGGTCGCTGCCCGGCGGCTTCCTCGGTCGGGCGCAGGAAGAGCATCAGCGGGAAGAAGGCGCCGGCCGTGCGCAGCCGCTCCTGGCCCAGGAAGCGGCCGAGCACGTCCAGCGTGTCGCCGGAACGGATGGCTTCGAACGGACTGTACCGTTCCCAATGGTCGACGTCGGGCCACATGACGCGCCACGCCCGGAGTTCGGGACGGCGGCGGCGGCCTTCTTCGATGAAGGCCTCGAACAGGCGCTTCTTCTCATCCGAGAACTGGAAGCGGGACTCGCCCACATAGTCGTGGAGGAAGAACCGGCCTTCGTCCGTTAGGCAGCGGTTGACCTGGCCGGCCACGTGTTCGAGGTTGAGCAGATGATGCATGCAGCTGTTCGACAAAACGAGATCGTAGCCGGCCTCGGGCAGGTCGACGAAGTTGAGGTCCTGCTCGCGCAGCTCGACGCGGCCGGGGAAGCGCCCGCCCAGCTCCTGCTCTCGCCGCGCGATCGCCTCGGCGCTGATCTCGAAGATGGTGAGGTGCAGCGACGGATTCTGCTCCAACACGGCGGCCTCGGCGGGGACCGCCGCGGCCGCCGAGCACGCATCCACGCTTGAAGTCGCCGTAGCGCGGAATCGTCGCGTACCAGGGCACCTTTCGGTCGTCGGTGAAGCGCTCGTTTAGGTAGTCGCCGATCTCTGCGATCGTGGTGCCGACATCGAGACAAAAGCGATGCGGCCGGTCCCAGTAGGCAGCCTCGGCCTCGGCCTGACGCTGGTAGGCGTCGTCGCGCTGGACGTGGAAGATGTCGCCGGGCGGCAGATCGACGGTGTCCGTCACTCCCGGGGGTCCTTCTGGATGAAGAGCGTGCCCACGTCGGGTCGATAGGTGAGCGGAGACATCACGATGCCACCGGCTTCTTTCGATAGAGGGCGAACGCGCTCGTTGGGCGAAGCGTACCCGCTTCGGCGATCTCACGATCGCGAGGAAGGAGAGCATCGGCAAGGAGCGCGATGACCTGCGGAGACCTCAAGGCGCGGCCGCGCAGAGGCGCCGTCAGCGACGCGAGACGCCGGAGCGCGGCCTGGGACCATGAGCGAGGGCGGCCCAAGGGGGCCGGCTTTCGCACAAACAGCAGCAAGCCCACGAGGGCGCCCGCCGTGCGCAGATCGACTTCGGCCAGGTAGCGCCGGAATACGTCAAGCGTTTCACCCGAGCGGGCCGCCTCGAACGGACTGTAGTCCCAGTCCGCAGCGGCCGGCCAGACGATGCGCCAGCCGCGCAGGGACCGGAAGCGCTGCCGCGCCTCAGCGAATGCCTGCTCGAAGGTGCGTTTCTGTTCATCGGAAAACTGGAAGCGCGACTCGCCAACGTAGTCGACCAGGAAGAAGTACCCGTCCGGGGTGAGACTGCGGTTCACTTGATAGGCCACGTGCTCGAGGTTGTACAGATGATGGATGCAGCCATCAGAAACCACCACGTCGTAGGCGTCTTGGGGCAGCTCGACGAAGTTGAGGTCGATCTTCTGCGTGGTCAGGCGGCCGCCAAAACGAGGGTTCAGGTCTCGATCCAGCTGCTCCAGCGACTGCCCGCTGATGTCATACACCGTCAGGTGCAGATCAGGATTCTGCAGGAGGATCGTCGCGCACTGATTGATACCGCCGGCGCCGAGCGCGCATCCACGATGAAAAGCGCCGTAGTTAGGGAGAGTCTCGAACCACGGGATAGTAGGGTCGCCGGTGAACCGCTCGTTCAGGTAGGCCGCCGGGATCGGCGAGTACTCGTCGATACCCACAAGCTGCGGCTGATCCCAGAACGACGCCTCCGCCTCGGCCTGACGCTGGTAGGCGTCGTCGCGCTGGACGTGGAAGATGTCGCCGG
>JBBDNH010000164.1:0-4291 GCA_040877745.1 Dehalococcoidia bacterium | reverse complement strand
CCGGCGCGGCGCCGGCCCGTCCGTCCCCGCCCCCGGCGCCGTCGATGTCCTGGAGGAGGCGCGCCGCCGGGACCTCGCGCTCGGCCTCGTCTCCGTCACCGGCCTCACCCCGGGCTACGTCCTGCGCGAGATCCTCGACGACCTCGGGATGCTGCGACACTTCGGCGCGCTCACGTTCTCCGACGAGGCGCGCATGGCCAAGCCGGCCGCGGAGGTCTTCCACTGCACGCTGGAGGTCCTCGGCGCCGCGCCGCGAGAGGCCGTCTTCGTCGGCGACACGCCCTTCGCCGACATCGCCGGGCCGCAGGCAATCGGCATGTGGGCCGTGCAGGTGGGCGCCCGGCAGCAGGACGGCGTCGAGCCACACGCGCGTGTCGACGCCCTGAGCGAGCTCTTTCCGGCGATCGAACGTCTGGGGCTGCTCGACTAGCGGCCGCCCTGCGCCGCCTCCAGCCGTTCGACGTAGGCCTCGTTCACGGTGAGCCGGCCCTCTTCGTCCGCGCGGAAGAGCGACACGACGTCGTAGCCCTGCTTCCGCAGCTCGTCGGCGCCGCCCTCGTGCCGCTCGACGAGCACCGCGACGAGCACGACCTCGCAGCCCAGCGACTCCACCGCGTCGATCGCCTTGCGCACCGAGCCGCCGGTCGTGATCGTGTCCTCCACGATCGCCAGCCTCCGGCCTTCGGCGACCACCGGTCGCTCGGCGTCGGAGTACGGCTCCGCGATGAGGTCGCGCGCGCCGTGCTCCTTCTGCTCCATCCGCACGACGAACACAGGGAGGTCGCGCCCAAGCGCCACGCCCGCCGCGCCGACGGCCATCGCGATGGGCACGGCGCCCAGCGCCGGCCCGCCCACCGCCTCCGCGCCCGACGCCAGCACGACGTCCACCAGCGCCTCGCCGATCAGCTTCGCGCCGGAGGGCCGCAGCGTGACCAGCTTGCCGTTGTAGTAGAACTTGCTCTTGCGTCCGGACGCGAGCGTGAAGTCGCCATACTGGAAGCAGCGGCGCTGCATCAGGTCGCGTAGCGTCTCTAGGCCCTGGCGGTCCATCGTTTCATGCCGCGGACTTCAGTCCGCGGTGGAGTACGCCCCCTCCCCGCGTTCGTACGCCGCCCAGTCCTCCGCCAGCTTGCGGCGCGCGTAGCGATAGCCCAGCTCGTCGCCCAGAATGCCGCCCAGCAGCCCCGCCAGCCCGCGCGCCAGCACGAACAGCAGCACGATGTCGAACACGTACCACCAGACGTCCGCGCCGCTGCTGAACAGCACGTAGAACACCCCGATGAACGTCAGCACGCCCAGCAGCAGCCCAAGATAGGCGAAGCCGTTCACCACCAGGCTCTCGCGACGGCGCAGCTGGCGAAACATCGCCAGCACCGGCTTCGGCACCTGGTCGACCGGCGGCTGCTCGCTCACCGAGCGGTCGCAGTGCGGGCAGCGTTCGCGCTCCGGCCCGAGCGGCGTGTAGCAGTGGCCGCAGAAGCGGCCGGCGTTCGGCGCCTCGCCCTTGAACATCGCGTTCAGCAGCTCGGTCAGCCGCTCCGAGAAGAGCGGCACGTTGGGCGACGCGACCTCAGGCCCGCGCATGCCGCTCCTCGTCGATCAGGCGCTTCAGCTTGCGGAAGAAGTTCAGCTTGCGGCGTTCGCTCCAGCTCGTATTCTGCGGGCTCGTCGAGGGCATGACGAAGACGCGCGCGCCCGCGATCGATTCGTCCTGCTGGACGCCCAGCTCGCAGCCGTGGCCCGTGAAGCCCTGGTAGACCTGCTTGCCGTTGAAGCAGATCACCAGCGGCTGAACGAGTTGCAGCTTTTTTTCCAGCCGCGTCGCGCCGGCGCGCATCTCCTCGCGCGACAGGTCCTCGATACCTGCCGTCGGCCGCTTCACCAGGTCGGTGAGTCCGATGCCGAACTCGACGACGCGCGCGTCCTCCTTCGGCGCGAGCGGCTCCGGCACGACGCCCGACTTATGGAGCAGCGTCCAGAACGGGTTCCGGGGGTTGGCGTAGTAGTGGCCCTGCTGGGACGAGATCACGCCCGGGTTCGCGCCCACGAAGACAACGTCGAGGCCAGGCGCGAGGTGGTCCGGCAGGGGACGGAGCATGGCCATCGCGTCGGGATGCTACCACGAACCGCCCCGCGCGACAAACGTTGACAGCCAGCCACGGGGGACAGCCGCTGCGCGGAACGACAGGGCGAGCGAGATGAACGGCTCCGGCCCGATAGCTGACGGAGGATCGATTGGGGACCACCTCACCCCAGCCACGTGCCACATTGCATGTTCGCTCCAGTGGCACCCCTCTCCCTCGATGAGGGAGAGGGGCAGGGGGTGAGGGAGGATAGGCCGGCTGAAAACCCGCGGCTTCTGGCCGGGCGAAGCTGCGGCCGCCTGCCTACGGCAAGGGCTTCATCCCGCAGCGTACCTGGGCTACTGCTACTGGCCGCCCTTGTTCTTCACGCGATCCAGGATCTCCGCCGCCAGGTACACCAGCCCGCCGAACGAAACCCAGCTCAGCGTCTGCGTGACGAAGTAGCGGAACTTGTCATCCCCGCCCGCGAAGTCGCCCAGGTCGGTGGCGCCCCAGATCGCCATGATGAAGCCGATCGCGATGATCGCCAGGCCGGCGGCCTTGCCGATTTGCGAGACGTCGTACTGCTGCGGCATGGGTGGATTCCTTTCCAACTACCGTCCGTTGTGCTGCAAGTGTACTACGGCATAAGCGCTTGTGTCTCTAGTCCGCCGTCCGGGCGTCCGGCACGCTGTCGTAGCGAGGCAGATACGGCTTGATATCGAGCACCGGCGTCCCGTCGATCGCGTCCAGCCCCTGCACGCGAAGAATGTTCTTGCGCCGGCGCAGCAGCGGCACCACGGCCACGCCCAGGCCGCTCGGGCGGCGCTGGCTGCGCGTCGCCAGCACCCCGCGTTCGGGCAGGCTCGCGTCGTCGCGCGGGTGCAGCTTCCCGGTCGTGCGCACGTCGTCCGGCACGCGATGGAACGCGAACACGACGATGATGTGGGAGTATGCTTCGATGCCGTCGAGGGCGTCTAGCAGGTCGTCGCGGAAGATCAGATCGGAGCGAGTCTGCTCCCAGCCGTCGGGCCTCGGGTCGAACACCGCGTTGCGCACGACGGCGATCGGGCGCACGCTCACGGGCTCGCGCGGCACGGGGCGGCCGCCCCAGCCGAACAGGCGCAGAATTCGCTCGATGATGCGCTGAAGCCAGCCCATTCGGAAGCCTTTCGATTCGTTCCGGCGCGCTCCTGCGCCGAAAACGCCGTTCCTTGCCAGTATACCGCCCTGGCCGCCTCTGCGATGCGCGAAGCCACGTGCCCTGAGGGCCCGATCTATGGTACACTGAAGGAGCTTCAGAAGACGAACCACCCCCTGGGCGCTCCTCCCTCGGCGGCCCGGGGTTCACAACACGACAGAGGTGATCACCAGCGCAGCGCGATGCTTGTTTGCCGACGCGCGCCGGAGTAGGAGCAGGGATGGTCAGCCAGCGAGCGAAGCAGCAGCCAAAGTCCAAGACGCCGCCCAAGGCCAACGACTATACCGCCAGCGACATCCAGGTCCTCGAAGGCCTGGAGGCCGTTCGGCGCCGCCCCGGCATGTACATCGGCGCCACGGACCAGCGCGGCCTGCACCAGCTGGTCTTCGAGCTGCTCGACAACGCCATCGACGAAGCGATGGCCGGCTACTGCGACCATATCTGGATCACGATCCGCGCCGACAACAGTGTGATCTGCCGCGACAACGGCCGCGGCATCCCCATCGACAAGCACCCGCGCACCGGCCTCTCCGCCCTCGAGACCGTGATGACCTACCTCCACGCCGGCGGCAAGTTCGGCGGCGGCGCGTACAAGGTCTCGGGCGGGCTCCATGGCGTGGGCGCGTCGGTCGTGAACGCGCTCTCCTCGGAGACATGGGTCGAGGTCCACCAAAAGGGCAAGATCTATCGCCAGGAGTACTCGCGTGGCGACGCGACGACCAAGGTCCAGCAGGTCAAGCAGAGCAAGTACCCCTTCGCGAACGGGTCGATCCAGTCCGGCACCATCACCTCCTTCATGCCCGACACCGAGATCTTCCCCGAGATCGACTACGACTTCCAGACACTGAGCCAGCGCATCCGCGAGGTCGCGTATCTCACGAAGGGCGTCTGGATCCACTTCGTCGACGAGCGCTCCGATAAGGAAGTCAATTTCTACTTCGAGGGCGGCGTCGCCAGCTTCGTGCGCCACCTCAACCACCAGCGCGAGGTGCTCCACACGCGCCCGAACTACATCTAGCAGCAGGTG
>JBBDNH010000163.1:0-4297 GCA_040877745.1 Dehalococcoidia bacterium | reverse complement strand
CATGCTGCGCGGGTCGCTCTCGTCCACGCCCGCCAGCATGCTCTCGTCGAAGCTATCCAGCGAGCTGTTCGCCGAGCGCCCGACGGCGACCCGCGAGATCAGGCGTCGCAGCCTGGCGCTGCCGCAGTGCTCGCACGTCGCCTTCACCTTGGCCGACATGCTGCGCACGAACACGCTGGTCCGCTTCCGGCACGCCTCGCAACCATACTCGTAGATAGGCATGTACGCCTCAGTATAGCCCTGTAGGGGCGGGTTTCAAACCCGCCCCCATACGTGGTCGGCACCTGCGTGGGGCGTGGCCCGCCCCCTATTGCCCTGCAGAACCGAAGGTTCTGCCAAGCTAGCCCGAAGGGCTAGCCCTCCTCGACCACGCTCTCCACGTGCTCCAGCGAGCGCACGCGGCCGTCCGGCTCCAGGTCGATCGCGATCAGGTCGATCCGGCGGTCCTCCGGCAGGTCCGGGTGCTGCTGGCCGTACGCCTCGGACGCCAGCAGCAGCCGCTCCGCCTTGCGCCGGTCGATCGCCTCCAGCGCGGAGCCCATCGCGTCGCCGCGCCGCGTCTTCACCTCGACGAACACCACGACGTCATCCAGCTGCGCGACGATGTCGACCTCGCCCTCGCGCGTGCGGAAGTTCGTCTCCAGCACGCGATAGCCCTTCGACTCGAGGTGCGCCCGCGCCACGCGCTCGCCGAACTCACCGAGGGCCTGGCGGGAGGTCGATCTACCGTCAGCGGTCGTCACGGCGTGAACAGCTCGATCTCATAGCCGTCGAGGTCGGTGAAGTAGATGAACGGCTGACCCTCGCCATGTGCGCCGGTGCGAAGGACGGTTCCGCCAGCGGCCTCGATGTCTGCGACCGCGGCGTCGATATCGACGCCTGGCTCTAGCGCAAAGCCGAAGTGCACGACCCCGCCGCGAACCCCGACCGGCCCGCCGGGCGATTCGTGCAGCGTGATCAAGTCGCCGCCGCCCGGCACCCCGACGAAGATGAGGTTTCCCTCACGAAACTGCTCCTCGACGCCGAGCAGACGCTGCCAAAAGACAAGCGAGCGCTCGCCGTCGCGCACGACGAACTGGATGTGGCGCAGGCCCTTCGTGCGGATCATCTGCGCCGCATTCTACCCCTAAGCAGGCGGATGCAGCTACCGAGGGACGTTCGTAGGCGTCCACCGGCGCTTGCAGCTGCCCAACCAGGATCGCCGACCGCAGCGGGATCACCGTAGGCGCGTCCTGGCGCCTCGCGGCGTGCCCGCGCCACGCGCTCGCCGAACTCACCGAAGGGCGCGGCGGGAGGTCATGGCAAGCTCCGTTGGCTTGTGGCGGAATCCGACGGTTGAAATCGTCGGCTTCGCATGTCGAGAAGCTGCGGGATTCATCCCGCAGATCCCACGTCCCCAGGTGCGCGCGCGCCACGCGATCGCCGAAGTCACCGAGCTCGCGGCGGGAGGTCATCCTCAGCTGCCGGAGGGCCGCAGACGGGCGATCCGCTCGTTCAGGAAGGGTGCGAAGTGCCCGGCGTAGCGCTCCTGAAGCTCGGATGATCGCCAGTCGTCACCTCGTATCGTTCGCCGGCAGAGGGCCGCGCGACAGGTGCACTCCATGTCCCACGTGTCCGACGCGGTCAACACCGCGTAGTCGATCGTGATCTCTTCGCCCGCGGCGATTAAGCGCCTGGCGACCGTCGTGACCTCGTCCGCCATCCACGTGTTTGGGTCGCACGAATGATTGCCGTACTCCGCAGGATTCGGAGTATCGAGCAAGATATGGAGACCTTCGCCGATCGCCGCCGCGCTGTACTTGACTAGGTTCAGTGATTGGAACTCCTCCTCCGTTAGGACTCTACCGCCCATCACCACGACCACCTCCTCTTCCGACAGTGCCTCCATCGCAAACAGACCGCAACCTTCGATCAGTGAGTCGCGCACTTCAACCTTAGGGTTAAGCCATGTGGCTGATCGGTATTGCTTTGTCACCTGCGTCCCCTTCACCCTACGTCTCCGTCAGTCCACGGTATCTCGGAACCCGGGTCGCCACAAAGAAACGCCCGCGGCGCGGCAGCCGCTCAACCAGGATCGTCCACCGAAGGGGTACCACCGTAGGCGCGTCCTGGCGCGCCTCGCGGTGCCCTCGCTACGCGCTCGCCGAACTCACCGAGGGCCTGGCGGGAGGTCATGCTAGACGAGGGTCCGGCCCCACTCCGGGAAGTCCACCATGTGGCCCAGGTGCGAACGGATCGTGACGATCTCGCCTACGTGTACAAAGTGGTGTGCGGCAATCCTCATCAATGCGTAGCGCAGCGACAGGCCAACCGGACGCAAGTAGGCGATTGAGCCGTCGTAGGGGACGACGCTGTCGAGGTCCGGCTCCGCGTCCAGGAACCTCCTCGCTGCCTCGCGTACTTCCTTCACTCCGGCGAGGATTAGGGGCCAATCCGTGGCCTCGCCGCCGCCCCCGGTCCGGAAGTCGGTGTCGCTGATGAGCGGATGGGGCGAAAGAGCTTGGAACCGCACGTTAAGCCACGAGTCGACCATGTTGGTTACGTGGCCAGTGGTCCACGCGATACTACTCCCACCATCGTGACGGTGCGTCGCATCACCGGAGGCTATGCCGTCAGCCGCAGTGTCCAAGTCAGCCCACGACTGGTACATCAGCAGAGCTAACTTGTCACGCATGTTTCTCCGGCTCCTCGATCAGCGGTGCTCTGAGTGCGCAGAGGCTCGGAGTTCCGGGCTCGCCTTTCAATCCTGGAAGCGACGCGTCACCCGGTGCTGCTCCGCTGCAGACCCAGCAGCTGGCCGAGCGTGTGAATGGTCGGCGCGTCGCAGTCGTAGATCCCATGCCGGTCTAACAGGACCGCCGACAGGCCGGCTCGGCGCGCACCGTCCACGTCCACGTGCGGGCTGTCACCCACGTAGATAGCCTCTTGCTCGCTCACTCCGAAGACAGCGAGCGCTCGCCGGAAGATTTCGGGATGGGGCTTGCGATAGCCGGCTCTGGCGGACACGATCACATGCTCTACGTGTGCCATCAGCCCGAGGTGCTCGACGATGGCCGGCAATTGCCAGTTGAAGTTGGATACGATGCCGATCCGATACCCGCTCTCCCTCAGCGCGGCTAGGGTGGGCAGGGCATCATCGTACAGGGAGTACCGGCGGCTGTCTTGGATCGCAAGGAGGCCCTCGATCAGATCGGCGGCCGGTCGCGCAATACCCAAGCGCGCTACGGCGAGCGCCTCTACCTGCCCACGCCACTGGTCATAGGCCGTCGGGCTCACGCTGGCGTCGCTGTGGTCAATCCCCTCGGTGGTATCGATAGTCTCCCAGACCTGCTGCCAGGCCGCCGCCACCTGCCCAATCGAGCCCTTGAAGCCATATTGGCGCAGGAGCGGCAAGTAGGCGTCCGCCCATACGGCGAACTCGGTTCGGCCAAGGGTGCCACCAAAGTCGAAAAGGACGACAGCCGCCGTCAGTTCCGCTGCCATGTCTCGCGGACCATCGTAGACAATGTCGGTCGCGCCCTCGGTGATCCGGGCCTGCTCGGTCTGCGGCTCCATGGCGCTCTGATCTTACAGCACGGGCTCGGTCAAGGTAGGGGCATCGTCCACCGCAGCAGCGCCACAGTAGGCGTGTCCTGGCGCCTACACGTGCGCGGCGGCGACGCGCTCCCCGAAGTCACCGAGGGCGCGGTGGGAGGTCATGGGCCGATGCGGCGCCGCAGCTCGGCGACCGCTCGTTCCGCTGCCACCGGCACTTGCTCGGGCGGTGCGCCGAGCGGGAACCAGCGCACCTCGTCGATCAAGTCGGCCGCTCTAGGCTCGCCGGAACGGATCGTGCAGCGATAGACGAGCGTGACGATGGCGATGCCGATGTACGTGTCCTCGCACGCACAGAGCAGCTCGCCCACGTCGACCTCCACGCCCATCTCGCGCCGGCACTCGCGCTGGAGCGCGGGCTCGATCAGGTCGGTCGCGTTGAGGAAGTTGCCCGGCAGGTCCCAGCCGCCGTCCGACTGCCTGCCGAATAGCGCCTCGGTTGCCGCGCCCTCTCCGCGCACGATCAGCGCGTCGACGCACGGCCTGCGGTTCTGCCAGAGGACGTACCCGCACGCCACACACGTTGGGTGCGGCAGGCCGGCGTCACCTGCAGGTCGAGCCTCTAGCTCGCCGGCGCAGCGCGGGCAGTAACGAAGGTCTGCTTGCTCGGGGTCGCCCATGCGCGCATGATACCGCCAACACGCCCTGGTCGCGGCGGCGGGAAGATGCCTGTGTGAGCTTCCGGAGGCGCTCAGCGCTTGAA
>JBBDNH010000162.1:0-4299 GCA_040877745.1 Dehalococcoidia bacterium | reverse complement strand
CGTCTACGCGACGCGCGACCCGGAGTCCTACCGCATGGGCGAGCTACGGACGCACATCGCGTACGGCGCCTCGCCGCGCGCGAGCATCTTCCTGGCGCAGGCCGCGCGCGCCCACGCGTTCATCGGCGGCCGCGGCTACGTCACGCCGGACGACGTGAAGGCGGTGGCCCTGAACGTCCTCCGCCACCGCGTCATCGTCACGTACGAGGCTGAGGCGGAAGAGGTCTCGAGCGAGGACATCGTTCGGCGCGTGCTGGACACGGTGCCCGTTCCGTGAGCGACGGCGTCCCCCTCGCCGATCTCGTCGCCTACCTCGACGATGTGCTTGAGGTCTCTCGCTATGCTGAGACCGAGCCTGAGGCGAACGGCATCACCCTGGATGCCGGCCGGCCGGTGTCCCGCATCGCGGCCGCGGTGAACACCTCGTTCGCATCGATTCGCGGCGCAGCGGAGGCCGGCGCACAGCTTCTGATCGTCCACCACACCACCTGGCCAAGCATCGACCTCGGCTTGATGCCGGAGAAGCAACAGGCGCTGCGCGATGCCGGCCTGTCGCTCTACGGCGCCCACGCGTCGCTGGACGCCTCCCCGCGCTTCGGCAACGGCAGCGTCCTCGCGCCGAAGCTTGGTGTCACAGTCGAGGGTCGCTTCCTCGAGTACTGTGGCGGGTTGGCTGGCGTGTACGGCTCCCGCGCCGGCGCGTTCGCGGACTTCGTCGCCGTCGCGAACGATGTGCTCGGCGCGCCGGTCGAGTCGTGGCAGAACCGCGACGACTTCGGCCACGTGGCCATCGTCACCGGCGCCGCCGGCATGACGAACATGGTGGAGGAGGCGCGCTCGCTCGGCTGCGACACCTACCTCACCGGCGAGGGATCGATGTACACGAAGCTCTATGCCCGCGAGACGAAGATCAATCTTGTCTTCGGCACCCACTACGCCACTGAGCGCTTCGGCCCGGAGGCGCTGGCCAAGCACGTGGCCGAACACTACGGCCTTCCCTGGTCCCTCATCGCCGAAGACCCGGACATCCTCTAGTCGCCCGCCCCAAGCCAACGAGCCGTCTATCAGTATTCATCTGTGCCCATCTGTGGCCATAGAGATACCGCCCACGCCAGCGCCCAGGCGGCCAGCAGGCAGAACATGGGCACGAGCGGGTAGTGGTAGCGCGGCTGGCCGAAGACCGCGATGTGGCCCGCCGTCCAGACGAGGATCACCAGCAGCAGCGGCGCGTCCGGCGTGTTCGTCGCGCCGGGCGGCGACACGTCGCCGTCGCCGGAACCGCAGGCCACGGCTATCGAGCAGGCGAGCGCGATCAGGGCGGCGAGCGCGTGGCGCACGGCGCGAGTATAACAGCAGGCCGCTCGAAGGGCAGCGGCTGGCGCATGGTTGCTGACTCAACGTCTGGCATTCTGCGGGATGAATCCTGCAGCTCTGCCCGAAGACGGCTGATCAAGCCGCGGGTTTCAACCCGGATGTGCTGACCACCAACCCGCAAGGCCGGACCGTGGTAGCCGCGCGCCCTTGACGTGACCCCGCTCGGTGCGGCAAGATGCTTCCGCACCTGAGGCTGAATCAAGCCAAGCGTTGGCCTTCCCCTGCTGAGCTAACGCTTACTAAGGAGATCGAGCGATGGCTGAGGAACCGTCCGCGGCGCCCGCGTCGATGCCCGCAGAGCTGGTCGAACCGGCCAAGGCCGTCGGCTGGCCGGAAGACCTCGTGCTGGAGCTGCTCGCTCGTGGCGCGCAGCCGCCGGATCTGCTCCGCTACATGTCGATGGGTGTCTCGGAAGAGCAGGTGCGCCAGTTTATGGCGGCCCAGGCCGGGGGAGGCGACGCAGGCCCGGCCGCGCCCGAGCTCGGCCTCTCGTGGATGAAAGTCCCGACCGAGTGGGGCACGCGCGCCAAGCCGACGAAGCACGGCCTCACGATCGATGCGATCAACATCGGCAAGTACGGCGACGTGCCGGACGTCTGGGAGCACCAGAGCGAGATGCCGCGCGGCGCCGTGCCGATCCTCGGCGTCGAAGGCATGGGCTACTCCGTGTACGAGAAGCAGGAGCTGTGGTCGGACAACGCCGGCGCGCTCTACGAAGAGGCGATCCAGCGGCGCTGGCGCCCGGCGACCGACATCGACTGGGCGTCGATCCAGCCGCTGCCCGACGACGTGGAGCGCGCGATCTGCCAGATCTGCACGCACCTGAGCGAGAAGGCGCAGCTGGAGGCCGACGTCCTCGCCGGCTGGGAGCCGGAGCTAAGCTACGGCTACCACGAGGTGAAGCTCTATCTCTCGACGACGATCTTCGAGGGCGCGCGCCACGCCGAGCTGTTCCGCAAGCGGGCGCTCTCCAACGGCGGCGGCCTCGGCTTCCAGAGCCCGGGCTGGGCGTTCCGCTCCGTCACGGACGCGCGCAACTTCACGGAAATGCTGATGGTGCAGATGGTGCTGCAGGACAGCTTCACGCTGGTGCAGTACCAGTACGGCGAGGCGTACGCGCCCAGCGCGCCGGAGAAGCTCATCTTCCGCATGGCCATGCAGGACAAGGCGCGCCACATCGCGTTCGGGCTCGCCCACCTGAAGTACGTGCTGCTCCACAAGCACGAGCGTCGCAAGGAGCTGGAGCGCTATCTGGATAAGGGCGAGGCCCTGCTCGCCACCGACGACCGTGACCCAACCTTGCGAGAAGCGTTCGCGGTCCTCTTTGGCGGCGGCAAGGAGAAGATCCGGGAGGGTCTGGCGATCTACGAGGAGATGCGCCGGCGTCAGGTGCGGCAGTACCTGGACCGGCTGAGCTGGGCGACCATCGAGCGCGCGGAGACGCTCTTCCCGTCGCTGCGCGCCTACGCGTCGCAAGGCGACGTGCCGAGCGCGGAGGCCGCGGCCGCGCCGGCTTAGACCCGGCAGCATGCAATCAGAGGAGGTATCCCATGGCGAAGTTCCCATCCGTACAGTGGTTTGAGGCGATCAAGGACGTGGTGAACGCGGACGAGGCCTATCGTCGCCTCGGAACGTTCGACTCGCGCGTCGGCGTCAGGGTTGGCGATGCGCTATACGAGCTGACGTTCGAGGCGTTCGAGTGCACCGGCGTCAAGGAGATCGGCGAGAACGACTTGCGCGACCTCGACTTCTGGCTAGAGCAGTCGCCGGAACAGTGGCAGGAGATGCTGGAGAACATCAAGCAGCACGGCTCAGCCGACCTGACGCACACGCTGAACACGATCGACCTGAACATGCCGGAGGGCTTCGCGCGCTCGCACGACGGCTACCGCCGCGACGCGTTCTACCGCTTCAACCAGAGCCTCCAGCACTTCTTCGACTCCTCCGCCAAGATCGAGACCGAGTTCGCCGTCGGGGCTGGCAGCAGCTAGGCGTCGCTCGCGATACGAACACCGCAGGCCGGGACGAGCGTCCCGGCCTGTTTCGTTGTGTGGCCGCTGTTCCCTCTACGAACTTTGACAGCCTTTCGCCCGCCTTGCTGCTCTGAATTCGAACGGCGTGCCTCCGTCCACCAGCGAAACCCGCGCCGATGTCATGCTGAGCTTGTCGAAGCATCTGTGCTAGGATGGCCTCGCCATGCCGACGATCGCGAAGGGAGATATCCCGGTCGGGCTCGACCTCGGTGGCCGCGAGCACGTGATCACGCCCGACATCGTCGCGCACTACGCCGACAGCGTCGACGACCACCATCCGTGGTACGACGGCCCGACACCGTTCGGGGCCGGCCCAGAAGGGGCCGCAGTCGCTCCGGCGCTGGTGCTCCACTCCGAGGTTTACCGCTACGAGAGCTGGTACTTGCCGAACGTCTGGGGCAACCTCCACGCCCGACAGGAGTGGGAGCTCTTCGCGCCGATCATGGTGGGCGACCACGTCACCACGCGCGCGACGATCGTCGATCGCTACATCAAGCGCGGCCGCGACTACGTCGTGAACGAGGTGCAGCTCTTCGGGCCGGAGGGCCGGCTGCTCCAGCGCAGCCGCACGCACCAGAGCTTCCTGCTCGACGAGTCGCGCGAGGGCGTCGCCGTCGACAAGCAGCGCGAGAAGTCGTCCGGCCGCCGGTTCGAGATCGGCGAAGGAGATGTCGAGGAGACGCTCGAGCCGATCGACAAGACGGTGACGCTGGAGATGTGCAAGCTGTTCTCGTTCGGCAGGAGCTACCACAACGACCTAGAGGCCGCGAAGAAGCTCGGCTTCCCGGACATCGTCGTCCAGGGCATGATGCCGGTCTGCTTCATCTCCGAGCTCATGACCCGGCGTTTCGGCGAAGGTTGGTACGCCGGCGGCCGCATGGACGTCCTCCTC
>JBBDNH010000161.1:0-4305 GCA_040877745.1 Dehalococcoidia bacterium | reverse complement strand
CTCTGCCCGCAGGAGCGACTCTGTGAGGGCGACTGCGTCGTCGGCTTCGCGATCTGGCCGGACACGCTGGAGCAGCAGGCGCCCGTCGCCATCGGCAAGCTGGAGGCGTTTGTGAGCGACTTTCAGCGCATCACCGAGGGCCTGCCGATGCCGGAGCTGCCGCCGCCGAGCGGCCATCGTGTTGGCGTTGTCGGCGCGGGGCCCGCGGGCCTGGCGGTCGCGGAGGAGCTGGCGAAGAAGGGCCACAAGGTCACGCTCTTCGACTCCTGGTCGGAGCCCGGCGGCGTGCTGCTCTACGGCATCCCGAACTTCAAAATGCAGAAGGAGATCCTGGACGACTATCTGGAGCATCTCTGGCAGCTCGGCATCGAGTTCGTCGGCAACACGTACGTCGGCCGCGACATCACGATCGAGGACCTGTTCGACCAGGGTTACGCCGCCGTGTTCCTCGGCTTCGGCGCCAGCCAGGGCAATCGCCTCGACGTCGAGGGTGTCAATCTGCCGGGCGTCCTGATGGCCACCGAGTATCTCGTGCGCGGCAATCTCTCGACCGAACTGCTGCCTGAGTGGATGCACGACCCGCTGCCGCCCGCCGAGCGTGTGCTCGTCGTCGGAGGCGGCGATACGTCGATGGACTGCGTGCGCACGGCCGTCCGCCTGGGCGCGAAGGAAGTGACGTGCGCCTATCGACGGACGGAGGCCGAGCAGCAGGGCCGCGAGGAGGAGCGCGTCCACGCGCGTGAAGAGGGTGTGCGTTTCGAGTATCTCGCCGCGCCGCTGAAGTTCGAAGCCGGCCCGGACGGCAAGGTCGCGCGCGTGTCGTTCGCGCGGATGGAGCTGGGCGAACCGGACGAGTCCGGCCGCAGGCGTCCGGTGCCGACCGGCGAGGAGTTCGTTGTCGAGGCCGACACCGTCGTCGTCGCGATCGGCTACGGCACCGACGAGCAGGTCATCCAGACCGTGAAGGGCATCAGCACGAGCCGCGCCGGCGTCGCGGTCGACCCAGACACGTTCGCCACGTCACGCCCCGGTGTGTTCGCGGGCGGCGACTGCGTGAACGGCGCCGACCTCGTGGTCACCGCGCTCGCCGACGGCCGGCGCGCCGCCGAGACCATCGGTCATTACCTCGCCAGCATGCCAGCCAGCCGCCGATCGGCCATCACCGGCCTCACGCCGCAGCGCTAGTGGCGTCCTAGGACCGACGTTGCGCGCACGCTCCGACATCGAGAAGGGATTTATCATGCAGACGGAGGCCGTGCGCCTGCGACCGACGACGGAGGACGACCTGGACTTCGTGCTCAAGACGGAGCAGCACGAGGAGAACAGCCCGTTCGTCGGCCAGTGGCCGCGCGAGCAGCACCGCGCCGCCTGCAACGACCCCGACGCGGCTCACCTGATCATCGAACGCATCGGCGAAGACCGCCCGGGCGGCTACGTCATCCTCGGTGGGCTCACGAGCCCCGACGACTGCGTGGAGCTGCGCCGGATCGCTGTGGCGGACAAGGGCCAGCGGCTGGGGAAGACGGCGCTGCAACTGATCAAGCGCTTTGTGTTCGAGGAGCTGCAGGCGCACCGCCTGTGGTTCGACGTGCTGGAGCACAACATCCGCGCGCGGCGGCTCTACGAGTCGGAGGGCTTCCTGGTCGAAGGGACGCTACGAGACGCGAACCGCGCCGGCGATCGCTACGAGTCGCTCGTTCTGATGTCGATGCTGGAGCACGAGTACCAGACGTAACGTGACACGCGGGCGAGGCTGGAAAGCCTCGCCTACACAGTCACTCTTCCTGGCCGGCCAGCTCGTAGCGCACGACGCCGTCACGCCTGACCTGGTGCAGCCGCCCTTCCTGCACCGCGTACTCCAGGTGCGCGAGCGTTTCGCTGATCGCGGCGCGGCGCATCCAGGGCGTGAAGCTCTGGAAGCGGCCGGTGGTCCAGACGATGCCCGAGGCGACGTCGTAGCCCGTCGCGCCGTCCTCGCCCACGATGGCCAGCATCTCATTCAGGCGCTCCTCGTGGTGGTCGACGATCTCGTGCAGGCGCTGCTGCAGGCCCTTGAAGTCGTACTCGTGGGCCGGCAGCACGTCGTCTACGTCCAACGGCTGCAGCCGCTGGAGCGACGCCAGGTAGTCTCCCAGCGGGTTGCCCGTCTGCTGCGGGTGCAGGCTCACGTTGGGCGTGATCGTCGGCAGGACGTGGTCGCCCGTGAGGATGATGCGCTGCGCTGGCTCGTAGAAGCAGATGTGCCCCGGCGAGTGGCCGGGCGTCCAGTAGACGATGAAGCGATAGACGCCGAAATCGAGCGTCTCGCCGCCCCAGAGCACGGTGTCCGGTTCCACGGCGGCGACGTACGCGCGCGCTGGCATGGAGGACTGCTGGAGGTCCGGCATCTCGTCGTTCGGCACGCCGTGTTCGGTGAGCCACGACGCCATGCGCTCCAGGAGCTGCTCCGGCTGGCGGTAGCGGCTGCGGATGAAGTCGCGCTCGCGCTGGTGGATGATCACCTCGCAGCCGGAGACCTCCTTCACGCGACCGGCGAGCCCGTAGTGGTCGGGATGCACGTGGGTGACGATCAGGCGCTTGATCCGGTCGAACGGGACGCCCACTTCGGCGAGCTCGCTCTCCAGCGCCGCGAACGCCTCCGGCGTGTTCCAGCCGCAGTCGATCATCGTGTAGCCGTCGTCGCCCGGGATGAGATACGGCAGCACGAAGCCGATCGGATTGTTGGGGATCGGGACCTTGAGCTGGTACAGCCCTGAGATTACTTCCTTCGCCACCCGACACCTCCTCGCGCCGAACGCCCCGGCCATCGTCGGGGCGCGCGCGATGCAACCTGTATGATCTCGTTTAGCTCGCCTTCGCCTCGCTCTGCAGGTCGGCCTCGACCATCAGGCGCGCGAGCTCCTGGAAGGTCACCGAAGGCTCCCAGCCGAGCTTCTCGCGCGCCTTGCTCGGGTCGGCGAGCAGGTGATCGACGTCGGCCGGGCGCATGTGGCGCGGGTCGCTCCCGACGACGTAGTCCTCGTAGTTCAGCCCCACCGCCTTGAACGCCAGCTCGGCGAACTCTCGTGGGGAGTGCGCTTCGCCCGTGCCGATGACGTAGTCGTCCGGCTCGTCCTGCTGCAGCATCATGTGCATCGCGCGCACGTAGTCGGGCGCGTAGCCCCAGTCGCGCTTCGATTCGAGGTTGCCCAGCGTCACCTCGGACTGCTTGCCGAGTTTGACGCGCGATGCAGCGAGGCTGAGCTTGCGCGTGACGAAGTCCTCGCCGCGCCGCGGCGATTCGTGGTTGAACAGGATACCGCTGCACGCGAACAGGCCGTAGCTCTCGCGGTAGTTCACCGTGATGTAGTGGCCGTACACCTTCGCGACGCCGTACGGGCTGCGCGGGTAGAAGCCCGTGTGCTCGTTCTGGGGGCTCTCGCGCACCTTGCCGAACATCTCGCTGCTGGACGCCTGGTAGAACTTGATCCCGTTCACGCGCTCCGGTCGCGACGGGGTCGCGCCCGTAACGAGCCGGATCGCCTCCAGCATGCGCAGCACGCCCAGGCCGGTGATCTCGGCCGTTAGCTCAGCCTGGTTCCACGAGAGCGGGACGTAGCTAATCGCCGCCAGGTTGTAGACCTCGTCCGGCTGGCAGCGCTGGACCGCGTTGATCAACGAGGTCTGGTCGAGCAGGTCGCCCTCCAGCACCTGGACGTCGGGCAGCATCGCCTCCATCAGCGGCCGGCGCGGGTTCGCCTGGCCGCGCACGAGGCCGTAGACCGCGTAGCCTTCCGAGAGCAGATGCTCGGCGAGGTAGGAGCCGTCCTGGCCCGTGATGCCGGTAATCAGCGCTGTCGGCACGACAGCCCATTGTACACAGACGGGTCGCGCGGGTCGAGGCGCGACGATCAGCACGGCGTTCCGTCAGCTAGTCGATGCCGCCGACTTCAGTCGGCGGTCTCTTCTTGACAAGCACGGCTGCCCGCATAACAGGCGGGTCGCGGGTCGAGGCGCGGGCCGTCGCGGCCGCGGTCTTGCACCCGGCCCGGGGCGGGCACGCCCGCGGGTTGAAACCCGCGGCTTGCTCATGCGCCGCACGCGAAGCTGCGGGATTCATCCCGCAGATCACCTTGTGCTACCATACCGTTCGCTCGCGGCGACACGACCTCGCCCGATAGGAGGACGCCATGGCCACACCCGACTACCAGCACATCCTGTATGAGAAGAGGGGCCCGATCGCGCTCGTTACACTGAACCGGCCCGACAAGCTGAACGCCTGGACGCCGATCATGGAGGGCGAGTTCATCGACGCGGTGAACCGCA
>JBBDNH010000160.1:0-4306 GCA_040877745.1 Dehalococcoidia bacterium | reverse complement strand
CGACGCCCGCATCGCGCAGCAAGTTCTCCAGGAAGCGGCGGATCTTGATGTCCTCCTGCAGGAGCACACGGTAGTCCCGGTCGGCGAACCACTTGCTCTGCCAGTCGTAGATGATGCCGATGCGAAAACCGGTTGGATGTACCTTCTGTCCCACGTTAGCGCTCCCGTTCGTCCACGGTGATGGTGATGTGGCTGGTGCGCCGCACATAGCGATGGATGCGACCGCGCGCTGCTGGGCGGAAGCGCTTCAGGCGGCGTCCGTCGTTCGCTATGGCGTTCTTGATGTAGAGGCTCTCCGGGTCCGCGGCGTAGTTGTTCTCCGCGTTGCTGGCGGCCGACTTCACGACCTTCGCGACGAGCTTCGCGTGCGGCGTCGGCATGAACTTGAGCAGGTTGAGGGCGTCCTCCACCGACTTGCCGGCCAGGTGGCCGAGCACCAGTCGCACCTTGCTCGGCGACACGCCTGCGTAGCGGCTCGTCGCGCTCACTTCCACGCTACGTCCTCCGTACCTGCGTCGTGCGCTCCGACCGGCCGCCGCTGTGGCCCCGGAAGTGGCGCGTCAGGGCGAATTCGCCCAGCTTGTGGCCCACCATGTTCTCCGTGATGAAGATCGGGACGTGCCGCCTGCCGTCGTGGACGGCGATGTTCAGGCCGACCATCTCCGGCAGGATCGTGCTCGCGCGCGACCACGTCTTGATCACCGTGCGCTCGCCGCCGCGACGCGCCGCCTCGACGCGCTTCATCAGCTTCGCATCTACAAACGGGCCCTTCTTTGTTGATCGTGACATGCGTTCGTCCTACTGGTATCGCCTGCGTACGATGTGCTTGTCAGACGGCTTCTTGCCGCGCGTGCGCTTCCCCATGGCCACCTTGCCCCAGGGTGTCTTCGGCGCGTCCAGGCCGATCGGCGCCTTGCCCTCGCCACCGCCGTGCGGGTGGTCGTTCGGGTTCATCGCGGCGCCGCGCACGGTCGGCCGGCGGCCGCGCCAGCGCGAGCGCCCGGCCTTGCCCAGCTTGATCAGGCTGTTCTCCACGTTGCTCGTCTGGCCAAGCGTAGCCAGGCAGGCCGATGGCACGCGGCGCATCTCGCCGGAGGGGAGCCGCAACAGGCACGTCGCGCCCTCCCTGGCCATCAGCTGGACCGCGGTGCCGGCGCCGCGCGCCAGCTGCCCGCCGCGTCCGGGCACCATCTCGATGTTGTGCACCATCATGCCGGTCGGGATGTTGGCCAGCGGCAGCGCGTTTCCGATCTTCAGCTCAGCATCGGGGCCGGAGGAGATCGTGTCGCCTGCCTTGAGCCCCTGCGGCGAGATGATGTAGCGCTTGTCGCCGTCCGCGTAGTGGATCAGCGCGATGCGCGCCGTGCGGTTCGGGTCGTACTCGATCGCCGCGACCTTGCCCGGCACGCCGAACTTGTCGCGCTTGAAATCGATGATGCGCAACCGGCGCTTGGAGCCGCCACCTCGATGCCGGACGGTGATCCGCCCCTGCTGGTTGCGGCCTGCATTCTGCTTCTTCGTCGCGATCAAGCTGCGTTCGGGGGTCTTTTTCGTGATCTCCTCGAACGTGAAGCCGGTCATGCCGCGGCGCGAAGGGGACGTTGGCTTGAATTGCTTTGTTGCCATCAGACGCCCTCGAAGATCTGGATGGTGTCGCCCTCAGCGAGGGTGACGATGGCTTTCTTCCAGCTGCGCTTGCGCGTCGTGCGACTGCCGGTCCTGCGCGTCTTGCCGGCCACGTTCATCGTGTTCACCTTGAGCACCTGCACGTTGAACGCAGTCTGAATGGCGGCGCGGATCTGGTTCTTGTTCGCCCGCACGTCGACCTCGAAGGCGTACTTGTGGTCGCCGGCGAGGATCGTCGCCTTCTCCGTGATCAGCGGCCGCACGATGACCTCGTAGGGGTGGAGCGTCTTAGGCATCGCTCGTCGCCTCTACGGCCTCAGTCTTCCGCGCGCGGCGCTTCGCGGGTTCGCTCGTTGCCTCCACGGCATCGGCCTTCGGCGCGCGGCGGCTCGTTGCGCGCTCGCCGCCCCAGAGCTGCTCCGCTGCGCGGATGGCGTCGACGGTCATCAGCAGCCCCCGGTGCGCGAGCAGGTCCAGAACGTTCAGGTACGATGCCGGCAGCCATTTCACCTTCGGCAGGTTGTGCACGCTCAGCTTCACGCTGGCGTCCGGCTCTGCCGTCACGACGAGCGTGGCGCGGTTGAAGCCGAAGGCGTCCAGCACGGCGCGCAGGTCCTTCGTCCGCGGCGCGTCGATGGCGAGCTGGTCGAGCACCTGCAGATCGCCGTCCGCGGCCTTGGCCGAGAGAACGGACCTGATCGCCAGGCGTCGCATGCGCTTGGGCAGGGCCTGGCTGTAGCTGCGCGGCCTTGGGCCGAACGCGACGCCGCCGCCGCGCCGCGTGGGCGAGTTGGCGGAGCCGGCGCGCGCGCGGCCGGTGCCCTTCTGTCGATAGAGCTTGGCCGTGCTGCCCCGGACCTCGCCGCGGCTCTTCGTCTTGTGTGTCCCGCGGTGTAGGTTCGCGCGGTGGGCGAGCAGCGCCTGGTGCACGACGGCTCGGTGCGGCTTCAGACCGAACACCTGCTCGTCGACGTCGATCGATTTCACCTTCTTGCCCTCGCGGTCGCGCACGTCCAGCTTCATGACTGTGCCTCGTCCTCGGACGGCGCTTCAGCTTCGTCCTCGGACTTGGGCTCCGCGGCTTCGTCCTCGCTGGCGTCCTCCGCGCTCGCTTCCGGAGCTTCCTGCTCCTCGACAGCTTCGGGCGCTTCGTCGGCGACGGCCTCGGGCGTCTCGTCGGTGCCGGCCTCCGGAGTCTCTTCCTCGACGTCCTTCGGAGCCGCCTCCGAAGGAGCCGCCTCCGAAGGAGCCGCCTCCGAAGGAGGCGCCTCGTCGGGCGACTTCGGCGTGCGCGTGCGCGCGACGGCCAGCGTGCGCGAGGAGTAGCGGATCTTGAGCAGCGCGTGGCGCGCGCCCGGTACGGAGCCCGCGACGAGCAGCAGGCCGCGCGCCGGGTCGCTCTCCAGCACCTCCAGCCCGCGCACGGTGATATTCTCGTCGCCCATGTGGCCGGCCATGCGCAGCCCCTTGAACACGCGGCCCGGCGTGTTGCCCGAGCCGATCGAGCCTGGCGCGCGGTGCCGGTCCGATTGTCCATGGGTCTTAGGGCCGCCGGCGAAGTGGTGGCGTTTCACGCTGCCCGCAAAGCCGCGTCCTTTGCTGACGCCGGTCACGTCGATGTGGTCGCCGGGCTCGAATATTTCGGCGCCGATGCGCTCGCCGACGCGATGCTGCGTCGGGTCGTCGACGCGGAACTCGCGCAGGTAGCGCAGATTGCCCTGCTGCTTCAGATGGCCGCGCATCGCCTTGTTGACGCGCTTCGCCGAGCCGAAGCCCAGCTGCACGGCGTTGTAGCCGTCGCGGTCTTCGGTCCTGATCTGCGTGACCAGGCACGGCCCGGTCTCAATCACCGTCACGCCGCGCAGGTGGCCGTCGCGGTCGAAGGCCTGCACCATGCCCAGCTTCCGGCCGAGCAGCCCTTCGATCACAGCTTCACCTCGATGTCGACGCCGGCCGGCAGCTGGAGCCGCATCAGCGTATCGACGGTGCGCGACGTGGGGTTCTGGATGTCGATCAGCCGCTTGTGCGTGCGGATCTCGAACTGCTCGCGCGAGTTCTTGTCGATGAAGGGCGAGCGGATGACGGTGAACTTCTTGATGTGCGTCGGCAGGGGAATCGGCCCCGCGACGACGGCGCCCGTGCGCTCGGCGGCTTCCACGATCTGCTCGGCCGACTGGTCGAGGATGCGGTGGTCGTACGCCTTGAGCCGGATGCGGATCTTCTGCTGCGGCATGTGCTAGGCCCTCGCCGGCTTCCGTACGCGGGTACCTGCGATGCGCTCCGCCACGTCTGCCGGTACCTCCGCGTAGTGACTGAACTCCATGCTGTACGTGGCGCGGCCCTGCGATAGCGATCGCAGGTCGGTCGCGTAGCCGAACGACTCCGCGAGCGGGAGGTCGGCGCGGATCACCTGGAGCTTCCCGCGCGGTTCGACGCCGCTGACGTGGCCGCGGCGGCCGTTGATGTCGCCCAGCACGTCGCCGAAGAAGTCCTCCGGCGTGCTGATCTCGAGCTTCATCACCGGCTCCAGCAGGACCGGGTCCGCCCGATCGAGCGCCTCGCGGATGCCCATGATTCCCGCGTTGCGGAAGGCGAGCTCGGAAGAGTCGACCGGGTGGTACTGGCCATCGATGAGCGAGACCGCGACGTCGATCACCGGGTAGCCGGCCAGGATGCCCGT
>JBBDNH010000159.1:0-4311 GCA_040877745.1 Dehalococcoidia bacterium | reverse complement strand
CGACGAGGACGCGGTCGGCGTGCTCGGCCGTACTGAGGCGGTGTGCGACGACGATGCTCGTGCGCCCTGAGAGCATCCTGTGCATCGCGGCCTCGACGAGGGCCTCGGTGCCCGGGTCGAGGCTCGACGTAGCCTCGTCGAGGATGAGCACCGCGGGGTCGGCGAGGAAGGCGCGCGCGAGCGACACGAGCTGCTTCTCGCCGGCGGAGAGCCGCGAGCCTCGAAAGCTGACCAAGGTCTCGTAGCCCTCCGGCAGCGAGGCGATGAAGTCGTGCACGCCGAGACGCCGGCACGCCTGGAAGACCTGCTCGCCGGTGGCGTCCGGACGCCCGAAGAGGATGTTCTCGCGGATGGTGCCGCTGAAGAGGAAGCCTTCCTGCGGCACCATGACGACCGAACGGCGAAGGTCGGCGGAGCTGAGTTCGCGCAGGTCGACGCCGTCGAGCCGAACGGCGCCGGCCGTGGGGTCGTAGAAGCGCATCATGAGCCGGGCGATCGTCGACTTGCCGGCGCCGGTCGCGCCGACAAGCGCGATGCGCTGTCCGCCGGCGATGTCGAGCGAGACCTCGTGGAGGACGGGCGTCTTGGGGTCGTAGCCAAACGTGACCCGTTCGAGCGCGATGTGGCCCTCGACGGTCTGCGGCAGCGGCCTGGGCGATGCGGGCTCCTGAACGGCGGGCTCGATGGTGAGGACGCCGAAGATCTTGTTCAGCGCGGCCATGCCCTGCTGGAACATGTCGAAGAACATGGAGAGCTGCTGGATGGGCTGGAAGATGAAGCTCATATAGAAGACGAAGGCCGCGATGGTACCCACGCTCACCTCCGCGCCGAGGACGCCGCGCCCACCGAAGTAGAGGATGATGCCGATGCCGACGCCGCTGAGCCACTCGATGAACGGGATGTAGACCGCGGCGATGCGCACGGCGCGCAGGTTGGCGTCGTAGTTGGCTTCGTTGATCTCGCCGAAGCGCTCCATGTTGTGGCCCTCGCGCGCGAACGCCTTGACCACCTTCATGCCGGCGAACGACTCCTGCATGTGGACGAGCACGTCGGCGATGCGATCGCGGACGGCTTCGTAGGCGCGCTCGGAGTAGCTCTGGAAGATCACGGTGGCGACCACCAGCGGCGGGACGACGACGAGCGCGACGAGCGCGAGCTGCCAGCTGAGCAGCATCAGGATGATGACCGTGCCGCCGAGCAGGAGCGCTGACTGGGTGAGCATGATGAACGCGTTGTTGATCAGGTCGGTCAACGCGACGGTATCGGCGCTCATGCGGGAGAGCAGCCGGCCCGAGTTCTCCTTGTCGTAGAACGACATGGAGAGCCGCTGGAGGTGCGTGAAGAGCCGCACGCGCAGGTCGCGGACGAAGGCCTGTCCGATCCACGAGACGAGCCAGGTGCTGGCGGCCTGGGTGGCGTAGCCGAGCACGGCGAGCGCGAAGAAGATCAGCGCGGCCACCCAGATCACGCCCATGTCGTCGTTCAGGAAGCCGCGGTCGATCGCGCGCTGGATGATGAGCGGGCGCGCGAGGCCGGAGAGCGCCAGGAGGCAGAGGGAGACCGTGGCGACAATGATCCACGGCCAGCGCGGCGCGATCATCGATATCGCCCCGCTCAGGCTGTGCAGCCTGGGCCTGGTGTCCTCGTGTTGCTCCAGCACCGACAGGTCCGCGCTCATACGGCCGCCGCTCCCACCTGGCCGAGCACCTCGGCGTAGCGCGGGTTGCTAAGCATGAGCTCGGTGTGGGTGCCCATGTCGAGCACGCGGCCATCCTCCATCAGCACCACCTGGTCGGCGAGCGCGATGGTCGAGAGCCGGTGCGAGACGATGATCGTGGTGCGGCCCTCCATGACGCGACGGAGCGCGTTGCGGATCTCCTCCTCCATGCGGGCGTCCACGCTGGAGGTGGCGTCGTCCAGGATGAGCACGCGCGGCTGCATGAGCACGGCGCGCGCGATGGCGATGCGCTGGCGCTGGCCGCCGGAGAGCGAGAAGCCCTGTTCGCCGACGACCGTGTCGTAGCCGTTCGCGAGGTTCGTGATGAACTCCTCAGCCTGGGCGAGCCGGGCGGCGTCTTCGATCTGCTCGTCGCCGGCGTCGAGGTTGCCGTAGGCGATGTTGTTGCGAACGGTGTCCGAGAAGAGGAACGTGTCCTCGAAGACGAGGCCGACGTTGCGCCGCAGCTCGCTGAGCTTGAAGTCGCGGATGTCCGCGCCGTCGATCTTGATGGCGCCGCCGTCGGGGTCGTAGAAGCGCGGCAGGAGGCGAGCAACCGTCGACTTGCCGCAGCCGGTCGGGCCGACGAGCGCGACGGCGGTCCCCGCGGGCACGCGCAGGCTGAAATCGCGCAGGACGGGGAGGCCGGTGCGATAGCCGAACGTGACGCCCTCAAACGCAACCTCGCCGGCGCCGTCCGGCAGCGAACCTGCGTGCGGGCGTTCGCGGACGGAGGGCTCCTGGCGGAGCACGTTCCAGACGCGGGCTGCGGAGGTCATTGCGCGCTGGCCTGAGGCCACGATCTCGCCGAGGCCCTGCACCGGCCAAACGAGGATGGTGAGGAGCTGGAAGAACGCGATGAACTGGCCGGGCGTCACCTGGCCTTCGAGCACGAGCCAGCCGCCGTAAGCGAGGATGAGCAGCTGGCCGATGGCGGGCAGGAACGTGAACAGCGGCGAGTAGATGGTGCGCAGGCGCGCGACCTCCATCTGGTCATCGTAGATCTGGTCGACGACGTTGGTGAGTTTGCGCACCTCGTGGTCCTCGCGGCCGAACGAGCGGACGAGCCTGGCGCCGGCGATGTTCTCCTCGACGACGGCGGTCATGTCGCCCAGGCCCTGCTGGACGCGGGCGGTGGCGGGGAAGAGCCGGTCGTAGAAGCGGAACGTGATTACCGAGACGAGCGGGTAGACCACCATCGAGGCGATGGCCAGCCAGACGTGGACGGTGAGCAGCGCTGCGAACGCACCGACAGCCATGAGCAGGAATGCGCTGTTGATCGGGATGGTGACGACGAGCTGCTGGATCTCGTGCAGGTCGGCGCTGGCGCGCGACATGAGCTGGCCGGTCGCGGTGCGGTCGTAGTAATCGAACGAGAGGCGGTTGACGCGATTATAGAGCGCGGTGCGAAGGTCGGCCTCGACCCGGTAGGAGGTGCGCATGGCGAAATAGCGCCGGGCCGACGCGGCGAGGCCCTGGACAGCGGAGATGACGACGATGGCGATGACCAGGCCGAGCAGCAGGTCCATGTCGGCGCCGCCGGGGAGGTCGATGGCTTCATCGATGGTGTAGCCGGTGAGCAGCGGCACGGCGATGCGCCCGGCCGACCAGATGAGGGCGGCGAACATGCCGATAGAGAGCGAGATCCACTGCTTGCGCATCTCGCCGAGAGCCAGGCGCCAGCCTGCGCGAAGGTCGAGTTGTTCGTCGTCCATACGATCTGAAGCCGAGCGCCGGCGGGCCGGCGCTCTTGGCGTCCTGCTTCGGGCGAGAGGGGGTGTCCTGGTGCCGGCCAGCTACGCCTCGTCGGGGCTGTGACGGTCGAGGCGGCTATCGCTCGCTGCTGGCCGATCGACGCGGTCCACCGCGGCCATCGACGCGAACTCGAAACGCTCGTTCTTATCATAAGGCCGCTCTGCGGTAGCTTCAAGGGCTGGCTGCGCGGGCGAGCGCCGAAATCTACCCGCTGGCAGATACACCGCCCTGATCGCACGCCGACGATCCACAAGGGAGGAAGCCCGAATGGAGGTTGGCCATGAACCAGACTGCTGAGCCGGAAACGCTGGAGCAAGTACGCAGGCGCCGCCGCGCGCGCAGCGAAGGCGGGTTTACGCTGGTCGAGCTGTTGATCGTGCTCGCCATCCTGGCGATCCTCGTCGCCATCGTGCTGCCGAACTTCACCGGGCTGCTGAGCGGCGGCCAGTCGAACGCGGCGGACGCGGAGCTGGTGATCGTGCAGACGGCGGTCGACGCGAAGATGGCCGACCAGGGCCTGGCGACGACGACGGCGGTCACGACCGCGACGAGCGATATGACAGGCGCCGGCTTCGGCCTGAACCCGACCTATATGCGCGGCACGACGACGAAGGGCACCTACACCGTCGATACGTCAGGGCAGGTGACGCAAGCGAGTACTGGCTACTAGCGCCCTGGGAGGTCCCTAGGGCAGCCCTCATGACGAACCAAGCTGTCGCGCTGCCGCAACAGCGCCGGCTCGGCCAGGTGCTGGTGGAGGCCGGGCTCCTTACGAGCGAGCAGGTCGACCTGGCGGTCCACGAGTCGACGAGCCGCGGGAAGCGGCTCGGCGCGTACCT
>JBBDNH010000158.1:0-4316 GCA_040877745.1 Dehalococcoidia bacterium | reverse complement strand
AGCGAGTTGACGAAGTCGATCAGCAGGCGCGCGGGTACGGTGATCGCGCCCTCTTCCTCGATCTGGGCGCCCACCCAGGCGCTCAGCGCGATCTCGAGGTTCGTCGCGGCCAGCTTCAGCCGGCCGTTGTCGGTCATCAGCAGGACGTTGGCGGTCACGGGCAGCGTGCTCCTGGCGGCAACCGCGCGCCCGACGATGCTCAGCCCCTTGGCGAGGTTCTCCTGAAGGCAAGAGATGTTCATTTTAGTCACCTACGTATACGTTTAGCTGGATATGTGGCAGGGGCGAGTATAGCAGCACCTCTGGCCTAAGACAACACTTGCCCGCTTATGTAGAGGGGTGCCAGCGTGTCACCAACAGCCAGTAGAACGTGGAGTACCTTGTACAATGACTATACGAGTTGGCCACTGAGGCCGAGAACTTGACATGTACAGTACAATTGCCATGGTCGCCCTAGTGGCCTAGGAAGAATCGAGTATGGCAGTTCTCAATCGCGTTCGTTCAAGAGACTCAAGGGCCCTTGACAGGCTGCTGCGTCCCTATGAGCGAGCCGCACGCCACGTCTCGGACAACTTCGACAGTCTGGTAGAACGGTACACCGACGAATGGGTAGCGGTATCTGGAGAGACGGTGCTCGCGCATAGCAAGAGCCGTGCCGGTCTGAAGAGGGACCTGGCCGACCGCTTGATTACTACGTCTGCGTTCATCACGTTCTTGACTCGAAAGGAACGTGTACTGATACTGTAGCCCACGATGATCGTGGGGCGGTTTGATGAGCATGGCAGGCCGTCAGTCGACGGCCTGGTTGCTTTCCCGCCTGTCAAACGTCTCAACAACGAACTTCACGTCATTCCGATTACATTCGTCATCGACACCGGCGCTGACGTAACTCTGATCCTGCCAGAGCACTATGAGCCCTATACCTACGGCGACTTCAAGAACTTCGAGACGACCTACCCAGGCGGCTACGGGGGCACTATCGAGGTACGATAAGGTGATCCCTACATTCCTCCACTTTCGCCACCATGATGGACAGTTCGTTCGAATCACCACAGCTGTTGAAGTCGCGAAGCCGAGCAGCGCCTTCCAAGGATACCCATCCGTCTTGGGCCGAGACGTCTTGGATTTCTATCGCCTTGTGATCCACAGGCCTAGTGGCGACGTGCATCTGGACGTTGGATAACAGCCACCTCGTTCAGCCGGCCTGTCACAAACGCGCACGCCATCTCGTCTCCTTGATAGAACACGCATGAAAGGAGACCCGGCCATGAACAGCAACGGAACGAAGAACGAAGGCTCGGACGTCGTGGTGGTTGGTGGCGGCATCGCGGGCCTGGCCGCCGCGGCCTACGTCGCGCGCGCCGGACGCTCGGTCACGCTCCTCGAACGTTCGAGTCACGTCGGCGGACGCGCGATCACAGAGGAGCGCAGCGGCTACCACTTCAACCTCGGGCCGCACGCGCTCTACCGGGCCGGCCCTGGGGTGAAGGTCCTGCGCGAGCTGGGCGTCCCGATCCGCGGCAGGGTGCCGCCGTCCAGCGGCCTCACGCTGCGCGGAGGCGCGCTCCAGCGCCTGCCCGCGAGCCCCTGGTCCGTCCTGGCGACCGACCTCCTGAGCATTGGCGCCAAGATGGAGCTGGCGCGCGTCTTCGCCGCCTTCACGCGGATCGACACGGCCAGGCTCGATCACGTCAGCGTCGCGCAGTGGATCGAGCAACGAGTGCGCCGCGACGAAGTTCGCCAGTTCCTCACCGCGCTCGTCCGGCTGGGGACCTACACGAACGACCCCGATCGCCTGAGCGCCGCCGTCGCCGTACGGCAGCTCCAGATGGCGCTCAAGGGCGTCTGGTACCTCGACCGCGGCTGGCAAACGCTCGTCGACGGCCTGCGCGCGGTCGCTGAAGCGGCAGGCGCGCGCACTATCACCGCAGCGAACGTCGTCGCCATCGAGCGCGGCCCGGCGCCCGTCGTCCGCGCCGATGGCGGGCGCGAGTTTCCAGCATCGGCCGTGATCGTCGCGGCCACGCCGCGGCTCGCCGCCGATCTGCTGAACGAACCCGGCCTCACGTCGTTCGCCGGCGCCGCCATCCCCGTCCGCGCCGCGGCGCTCGATCTCGGCCTCAGCAGCCTCCCGCGACCGCGCGACCGCTTCGTCCTCGGGATCGACACGCCGCTCTACTTCTCGGTGCACTCCGACTACGCGGATCTGGCGCCCGAGGGCGGTACTGTCCTCCAGCTCGCCAAGTACCTCGGGCCGGAGCAGCCCGACGCCAGGGGCGTCGAGCGCGAGCTCGAGGACCTGCTCGACCTCGCCCAGCCCGGCTGGCGCGAGCTCGTCGTCGAGCGGCGCTTCCTGCCCAACCTCACGGTCTCGCACGCGCTGCCGACCGCCGAGATGGGCGGCTTCGCCGGACGTCCCGGGCCGGAGATCGCGGGCGTCCCGAACGTGTTCCTCGCAGGGGACTGGGCCGGCCCTGAGGGCTGGCTCGTCGACGCGCCGCTCGCCAGCGCAAGGCGCGCCGCTGCCCGCGCGCTCGACGTTCCGGCGGCGCGGCCGGCCGCCGTCGCGACAGCATGAGCCCCGTTGATATAGGATCGCACCATGGACCGCACCGAGGCGTTCACCCAGCACCGCCCGCTCCTCTTCTCCATCGCGTATCGCATGCTGAGCAGCGTCATGGACGCCGAGGACATGGTGCAGGAGACGTTCCTGCGCTGGCAGCAGGTCGACGACACCGGCGTGCGCTCGCCGAAGTCGTATCTGTCGACCGTCGTGACGCGCCTCTGCATCGACCAACTGCGTTCGGCTCGCTTGAGGCGAGAGGAATACATCGGCCCGTGGCTCCCCGAGCCGCTCGTGACCGCCGGCCTGGAGGAGGACGTGGCCTTGGCTGACTCGATCTCGATGGCCTTCCTGGTCGTGTTGGAGAGCCTGAGCCCGACCGAGCGCGCCGCCTTCCTGCTGCGCGAGGTGTTCGACTACGAGTACGACGAGGTCGCGCGCATCCTCGACAAGAGCGAGGCGAACTGCCGCCAGCTCGTCCACCGGGCGCGTGAGCACGTCAGCGAGCGCCGCCCGCGCTTCGACGCCTCTCGCGAGGAGGCGGAGGCGATTGCCCGGCGCTTCTTCGAGGCCGCGCGCACCGGGGACATGGACGCGCTGCTCGATATGCTCGCCCCCGACGCCACGCTCTGGTCGGACGGCGGCGGCAAGGTCTCCGCCGCGATCAACCCGGTCTACGGCGCGCGCAAGGTCGCGCGGTTTGTCGCCGGCGTCAACCGCAAGGCGCCGCCGAACACGCGCTCGCGCATGATCGCGGTCAACGGCCAGCCCGGCGTGGTCAGCTACCTCGGCGACGAGCCATACGTCGTCGCCGTCGCCGACATCGTGGACGGCAAGGTGTGCGGCATCCGGGCGATCAGCAACCCGGACAAGCTCCAGCGCCTGCCGCGCCTCAGCCAGGCGCAGTGACGCACGCCGTTACGGTCCGGCCCGACGGCACGGAGCGCAGCCCGCCGTTTGTGCTCGTCCACGGCGCGGCGAACTCCGCCGGCGTCTGGACGCGCTGGCAGCGCGCGCTCGCCGAACGAGGCTTCGCCTCGCACGCGGTCGACCTGCGCGGCCACGGCGAGAGCGAGCCGATCGACCTCTCGCGCACCAGCATGGCCGGCTACGCCGACGACGTCCGAGCGGTCACCGCCAGCCTCGATCGCAAGCCGGTCGTGATGGGCTGGAGCATGGGCGGCCTCGTTGCGATGATGGTCGCCGCCCACGGCAAGGCCGCCGCCTGCGTCGGCCTCGCGCCAAGCACGCCCGCCCGCAAGCGCGACGCCTCAGTCGAGCTACGCGAGGGCGAGTTCGGGGCGGAGGAGTACGGCATCACGAGCCGCGACCCCGAGCACGAGCATCCCGCCATGCCCGACCTCGACCGCGAAGAGCGCGCGATCGCGATGGCGTCGCTCGGCCGCGAGTCGCGCTACGCCCGCGACGAGCGCAAGGCCGGCGTCGTCATCGAGTCGCTGCCCTGTCCGCTGCTCATCGTCACCGGCAGCGCGGACGTCCAGTGGCCGCGCGAGCGCTACCACGGCCTCTGGCTCGATGCCGACTACGCGAGCATCGACGGCGCGTCGCACTGGGGGCTGGTCCTCAGCCGCCGCGCGCTAGATGTCGCTGTGGCTGCGGTGGTGGATTGGGTAGAGGGCCTGGATGTCAACGTGTAGGGGCGGCGGCTGCCCGCCCTGGGCGTCCCGATGGTCGCCCCTACGAACCCGCTACCTCCCCAAACGCCTGCTCCGCCGCGGCCAGCGTCTCCTCC
>JBBDNH010000157.1:0-4332 GCA_040877745.1 Dehalococcoidia bacterium | reverse complement strand
CTGCGGCAGCAGCGGCGATGGGAGTGGAATCATCGCGACTCCCTCCAGGCAGAGCACACCGAGCCAGGCCGACCTGAACAACGCCGGCCGCATCGAGGTGCAACTCGGCAGCGTGGTCATCGACGCCGAGCCCGCGCGTACGGACCAGGAGCGCGCGCTCGGGCTGGGCAAGCGTGACTCTCTGGGCGAGAACGAGGGCATGTTGTTCTTCCTCGGCTCGGAGCGCATCCCGTCGTACAGCATGCGCGAGATGCGCTTTCCGCTCGACTTCGTCTGGATCGCGGCGGACCTGACCATCGCCGACCTAACACAGAACGTCCCTGATGCCGAGCTCGCGAACGGCGAGACGCTCAGCGGCATCCAGCCGCAGACCGAGGTGCTCTACGTCCTCGAGGTGAACGCCGGCGTCATCGCCGCGTCGGGCGTGCAGATCGGCGACGAGGTGGTGCTGACGCCAGTCAGCGTGGCGAACGAGGACGGCAACGCGTTCGCGAACGCGTTCGCCAACGGCAGCTTCGAGGACGGCGCCGGGCCCTGGTACTCGCTCGATACGGAAGCCTGGGGGTCGCCCTTCACTCTTAGCCAGGGCCAGGCGCTCGACGGCGAGAACAGCGCCAAGCTGGAGCTGCGGTCGGAGGAAGGCGGACAGGCCAAGGTCTTCGGCGTCGTGCAGGAGGTGTCGCCCACGGAGTTCCCTGAGCGCGTCTCAGGCTCCTACTACGTCGAGCGCTGGGAGAAGGGGACGCCCAAGCAGTACCTGCAGGTCGTGGTCATCGTCTGGGAAGCGGACAACGTCCCCGCGGAGCTCGCGGGCCGGGTCAGCAACCACCAGATGCGCTACATCATGGCCGGCGCTGCTGAGCAACCCACGCTGATCGCGAACGCGCGCTACGTGATGGTCAGCCTGGACGAACCCTCGGTCGGCGAGTGGGTGCCGTTCGAGCTCGACGTCCGGCAGGACTTCGAGCAGCTCTGGGGAGACGTACCGCGCGGCTACGACCGCATCCGCGTGCTGTTTGAGGTGCGCTGGGACGACCGCCAGTCGTCGGATGGACCATCGGCCGCCGACGTCTACTACGACGACCTCTACTTCGGGCCCGCCTAGCTCTCCGCCGGCCCGGCCTCCACCGGAATCTCGACGATATCCTCGCCCGCTGTGACCACGATCACCCATCTCCCGGCCTCGGGCAGCTCGACGTTCGTAGGGTAGTACGACCCCGGCAGGTCTTCGCCCTGCGGCTCCACGCGCGACGTCTCGAGCTCTATCCCTTCCTGGCCTTCGCGCTCCAGGCTCACGCTGAGCGTGTCCTCCGCGTAGCCGTTCGTGATGCGGAAGAGCACCTTATACGGTTCGTTCGCGCGCAGCGTCGCGAAGCCGTCCTGCGTTCGATAGAAGACCGGCGCTTCGCCGGCCTCGCTAACCGGCCGCGCCATCGTGGCTGTCCCTTCCTCGGCCTGCGTCGTGGCGGTCGCGCTCTCAGACGTAGCGGTCGCCACCTCCGCATCCGAGCCGCCTTCGTCGCCATCGCACGCTACCAGCAGGCTGGCTGCGGACAGCCCGACGATGAGGAGCGCGAGATAGGGGCGTAGCGGGGACATTGCAGTGCCAGTATAGCGCGGGCTAGGGGATGTAGGGTGCCGCGAGCAGGTAGACCGCGAACGCGGCGAGCGCCAGCCCGACCCACTGGTGGGCGGCCGGCGCGATCCCCATCAGCCGCTGGCCGAGGCTGATCGTCTCCTCGGTATCGTGTGTCGTCACGCTCAGGTAGATCGAGGCGGCGCGCGTCGCGCCGTAGGTCAGGCCTGCCAGCGCGCCGAAGGGCACGTTGCCCGAGACGAACAGCCACGCCAGCAGCACCGGCAGGGCGGCGTACGTGATGCGCGTGAACACACCCGCGCCCACCAGCACGCCCCACACGGCCGCGCTCTGGTAGTAGCCCGAGCGCACCCACTCGACGGGGACCTGCCAGTCGCGGCCCGGCACGGCCAGCCGCACGAACTCCAGCTCGTGCAGCGCGAACGCGAGCGCGATCACCCCCAGCGCGGCCGCAAGCGGTAGCCGCGCGTCCGGCCAGAGCGCCTCCACGCCGGCGCCGGCCGCGGCGAACACAACGCCCGTCGCCGCGCCGGCCAGCGACATCGCCGTCGCGTAGACGGTCGCTCGGATTGGCCAGTGGTGGTAGGGTTCCGTCCCTCGCACGGAGGGAGCGATCTCGAAGATCTCGTTGTAGCCTCAGGCGCTGCAGCGCTGCGCGAGCCCGGCCAGCACCGCCAGCACGAACCCCAGGCCGACCGCGCCGCCCTCCCACGAGAAGCCGCCGGACGCCAGCGCGAGCGCCAGGCCCACCAGCAGCCCGCCCGCGAGCAGGGCGAAGCGGCGCGCTTCGCCGGGGATGAGCGACGTCGTGTGGGAGGCCATCAGCGGAGTCCGCGCAGGCGCGCGCGGCTCACACCCAGGGGTAGATCACCGGTCCGGATGCGTTGCCGTCGGGGCAGTTGTCCGGATGGTTGTGGTGGTCGCTGCCGCAGCCGCACACTCCCGATCCCGGGATCTGGTTGCAGGTACAGTCGCAGCAGGTGGCGTTGAACGTCACGCCATCGTCGGTTCGTGACGAAACCCAGCAGCCGTTCGGGTACCACGTCGTATTGATCACGCAGGGCTTCGCGCAGACGCCATTGCCCAGGCAGCCGACGCACGGGCAGGGCGGGCCAGGGAAGGCGCAAACGGTGTGGGTAATGACGTGCCGCGCGCCAACCGAGCCGGCGCGCGTCGCGCCGCCGGCCGCCGCGCCGATGAGCGCGCCGAACGCCACGTCCGACCCGCGGCTGAACAGTCCGCGTCGTGTGGTCTTGCGGGCGAGGCCCTCGGACAGTCGTCGGATGATGCTCATGATGTGCCCCCTATCAGCCCCCAGATGCGTTCCCGAATGGACAGATGGCCGGGTTGTTGTGGAAATCGCTTCCGCATCCGCACCATCCACCCCCGTCTATGTTATCGCAATCGCAGTCGCAGCAGGTGACGCTCCCCGTCACCCAGCAACCGTTGCTGTACCAGTTCGTGTTGATCAAGCATGGCTTGGCGCACGTCCCGTTGCTCAGGCAGCCGTTGCACGGACACGGCCTTCGCGGGAAGATGCAGACCGTGCTGCCGCCGGCGAGTACCGTTCCCGCGCGGCTCGCGCTGCCGGCGGCGGCGCCCACAAGCGCCGCGAACACCGCATCCGACCCGCGACTGAAGAACCCGCGTCGCGTGGTCTTTCGCGCGAGGCCCTCCGTCAGGCGCCGTAGCACAGCCAGCTGCCCGCTATCCCACCCCTTTCGCGTCGATCGCGACGTTCGCTCCTCATCCTCAGCTCGTCACACAGGCCCTGATGCGTTGGCCGTGCAGAAATCGAGGTTGTTGTGATAGTCGCTGCCGCAGCCGCACACGCCGATGTCCTCAAGGCCGTTGCAGTCGCAGTCGCAGCACGTCACGTCGCCGGCCACCCAGCATCCCGAGGCGTAGCAGCACTGGTTGAAGATGCACGGCTTCGCGCAGGTGCCGGCAGCCGAGCAGCCGTCGCACGGGCAGGGCGGGCCGGGGAAGATACAGACCGTGAACGCGCCTGCGTACGCACCGGTGGCCCGCGTCGCCGTGCCCGCCGCCGCGCCGATCAGCGCGCCGAACGCGACATCCGCGCCGCGGCCGAAGAGCCCGCGCCGCGTCGTCGTGCGCGCAAGGGCCTCCGCGACGCTCCGCGCGCTCGCCTTCATCGACGGGCCTCCTCGGCGGTCGAGCGCGTCTCAGCGTTGGCGCCGTTCGCGCCGTTCGTGCTGTGCGGGTGCTTGCTCGCGGCGATGTCCATCAGCATATCGAGGTGCTCGCGATTGTTCGCGAGGCCCTTCGCGCGAACGACGCCTTCCGCGTCGATCACGAACGCGAACGGCGTCACGCGCGCCTTGTACTGCTCCGGCAGCTGCTCGTCCGGGTGCGTCGCAACCGGCACCTGGAGGTCGTTCTCGCTCGCGAAGCGCTGTGTCGCCTCCACCTCGCCCCGGCTCAGGAACAGCACACGCAGGTCGCTCGCGCGCTCCTCCGCGAAGACGTTCAGGTCGGGGATCAGGCCCTTGCAGGGCGCGCATGTGGGCGAGCCGAAGACGAGCAGCAGCGGCAGCCCTCGCAGCGCCTCGAGCGAGACGAGCTCGCCATCGATGCCCGGCAGTGAGAACGCCGGCGCGCGCTCGCCCGGCGCCAGGCCGTCGTTCGCGACGCCCTGCGCCGTCCCCAGGTAGATCACGCCAAGCTGGCGCAGCAGCACGAAGATCACGGCGCCCTGCACGAGCACCACGGCC
>JBBDNH010000156.1:0-4335 GCA_040877745.1 Dehalococcoidia bacterium | reverse complement strand
GTCGGCGTTGCGGTCACGGTGGGCGTGGCGGTGTCCGTGCTGGTGCCCGTCGCGGTCGCGGTCGCGGTCGATGTGACGGTGGGCAGCAGGACCGTGATCGAGCCGCCGCCGGTGGTCGGGCTGGCGGGCGAGCTTGCGGTGTCCGTGAGCGTCACGCTCGTGAGCGTGAGCGGCGATACGCCGTTCGCGACGGTACCGAACGTGACGGTCGCGAGGACGCCGCTGCCGTTCGGGCCGGCCTGCCCGCCGGTCGTGGTGCACGAGAACGTGAACGAGGTCGCCGTCTGCGAGGGCGCCGGGCAGTCCACCGTCCGGCCGGTCGAGCCGAGGAACCCGCCGTTGCTCACGCCGACGAACGACAAAATGGTGTTGTCGTAGGTGAGCGTGAACGTGTAGGCGGCGAGGTCGGTCGCGTTCTGGACCTCGATGTCGACCGAGGCCGTTGGCCCGCCCGTGGTCTGCGACGCCGGTTCGATCGATACGTTGGCGATGGGCGTCGCCGTCGGCGTGGGCGTGGACGTTGCGGTGGCCGTCGCGGTCGCCGTCGATGTCGTGGTGGCGGTGGCTGTGCTGCTCGCAGTGGGCGTCGGCGTGATCGTCGACGTCGCGGTCGGCGTCGATGTCGCCGTCGCCGAGGCCGTCGGCGTGGCCGTGGCTGTCGCCGTCGGCGTGGGCGTCACCGTGCAGGCGGGGCCCGGGAAGCCGCAGGGCGTCGCGGTGGGCGTGGCCGAAGGCGTCGAGGTGTCCGTGGGCGTCGGCGTCGTCGTAGGCGTGCAGAGCGGCCCCGGGAAGCCGCAGGGCGTGCTGGTGACGGTGGGCGTTGGCGGCGTTGTGGGCGTCGCGGTAGCGCTGGCCGTCGGGGTCACGGTGGGCGTGGGCGTCGACTGCGGCGTTGGCGTGACGGTGGGCGGGATCTCCGGTACTTCGAGCTCGATCCACGTCACAAGCGCGTTCGTGACCACGGTGCCGGCGGTCGAGTCCGCGGTGATCCGCACGCGCAGGTCGCTGTAGTTAGTGATCAAGTCGGCCTCTCCCGAGCTAAGCGTGAACGAGAAGTCCTGGTAGGCCGTCGTGAGCGTCCGCTGGACGTCGGACGCGATGAGCGCCGCGCCCTGGTAGAGCTCGGCGTCGAGCGTCGCCGTGCCGTCGCCGGTCTTCGTCGCCCGATAGCGCACGGCGTGGTTGGCGGACGACTGCGGGTCCAAGACGGCCGACAGGCCAACCTCGAACGGGTCGGCGATCGGGTCGTTGCTCGACTGAATCTCAGTGGTAGCGTCGTCCGGGATGGCCTCGTCCAGCTTGTCCCAGAGCGGCGTCGTGCCCCAGCCGCCGGTTGCGAAATCCGAGGACGGCCGCGCGAACTGCGAGCCCGTCTGCGCGAGGCCGGAGCTGGATGGCCGGAACGAGACGACCAGCGCCACAGCGAGGCCGGCCGCGACGACGAGGAGGAGGACGATCAGGATGGCAGGCCGGTCCGCGCCTCCCCACGTGTCGTGTAGGGCCGTCCAGGACAGCCTAGCCTTGCCTGAGATGTGGTGCAGCTGGGTCTTGATACCCCGCAATCAGCCCACCTTACTTGCCGGCGCCGACGCCTCAGCGCTCCCAGCGAAGCTCACTCGCGACTGCGGACACGCCCACGATCCGCTTGCCAGACGCGATGGCCCCTCAAGAGCCCTTCCTTAGCTATAAAGCCGTAGACGGCGTCATGTTGCAGCTAGGCGGGGATTTGGAATGACGCGCCGCCTGGAGTACTCGCGCTCCCCAGGCGGCACAGAAGTGATGTAGCTGCTTACCTAGACGTGGGATACGCGGTGGATTCGCCTCCAGCACATTCGACCGCTAATTCACGGCTTATGTACAGTAATATTATAACCCTGTCAAGGCGCAGGTGTTAGCTGAGCGTTAACGCGGCCCTAAAGAACAGCATGGCTGTCTGAGCGTGCGATATACTGCTCTCCGCTGGCCGGAAGTCCCCTGAGCTGAGGAGGAAGCTGTGGAGTACAACAATCTCGGTAAGTCGGGACTGCGCGTATCTGCCGTCGGACTCGGTTGCAACAACTTTGGGCGCCGCATCGACGCCGAAGGAACGGCGGCCGTCGTGAATAAGGCGCTGGAGCTGGGCGTGACGCTCTTCGATACGGCCGACATCTACGGCCCGCGCGGCCTCTCGGAGGAGTGCCTGGGCCAGGCGCTCAAGGCGAAACGACGCGACGCCGTCGTCGCGACGAAGTTCGTTGGGCCCATGGGCGAAGGGCCGCTCTGGGGCGGCGCTTCCCGCCGCTACGTCTTCGAAGCGGTGGACGCGAGCCTGAAGCGCCTCGACACGGACTACATCGACCTCTACCAGATCCACTTCCCGGACGTGAACACGCCCATCGAAGAGACGATGCGCGCGCTGGACGACGTCGTCCGGCAGGGCAAGGTGCGCTACATCGGCTGCTCGAACTTCGCCGGCTGGCAGGTCGTCGAGGCGCAGTGGGTCGCGCGCTCCGAGCACCTATCGCCGTTCATCTCCGCGCAGAACCAGTACAACCTCCTCGACCGCCGCATCGAGCGCGAGCTGGTGCCGGCGGCGACGGCGTACGGCCTCGGCGTGCTGCCGTACTTCCCCCTCGCGAGCGGCTTCCTGACGGGCAAGTACCGGCCCGGCGAGGCGCCGCCCGAAGGCACGCGGCTGGCCGCCGGAGGCGGCATGGCCGACCGCGTGCTCACCGAAGGCAACTTCGAGACGCTGACGAAGCTGGAGAGCTTCGCGGAGCAGCGCGGCCACAGCATGCTCGATCTTGCCATCGGCTGGCTGGCCAGCCAGCCGCACGTGCCGAGCGTGATCGCCGGCGCCACCAAGCCGGAGCAGGTGGAGCAGAATGTCAGCGCCGGCGAGTGGAAGCTCTCGTCGGAGGAGCTCGCCGAGGTGGGCCAGATCACCCAGCGTTCGAGCGCGTAACCGCTGGAGCGTGGCCGTGGGGTGAGTTATGTCTTGCATGCTGCGGGATGAATCCCCCAACGTTGCCACATGTCGTTGAAGCCGCTGGTTTCAACCCGCGGTGGAGGGAACCCACCCAGGTCGAGCAGCTAGGTGATCGCGCTCGCTTGATTGGCGGGTCGGCCGGTAGTACGGTTCGCGCATGACGAGCGAGACGCTCATCATCATCGTCATCCGGCTCCTCGTCCCGCTCACGATCCTGCGCTGGCCGCTCGCCGGCGGGCTGCTGGCGCTGCTCGCGGACGCGCTCGACATCGTGCTCGCGTCGCTGATCGACCTCGGCGGGCTCTGGAACTACCACCAGCTCGACAAGTACCTCGACACCTACTATCTGGTGATCGAGGCGGTCGTGGCGCAGCGCTGGCTGGAGCTGCCGCGCTGGACCGCGACAGGGCTGTTCGGCTACCGGCTGATCGGCTTCGCGCTGTTCGAAATCACGGACATCCGCGTGTTCCTGTTCGTCTTCCCGAACCTGTTCGAGAACTTCTTCCTCTTCTACGCCGCACTCCTGCGCTTCTTCCCCGACTACGAGCTGACGCCGCGACGCCTCGCCGTCTGGCTGGCCATCCTGCTCGTGCCCAAGATGGTGCAGGAATACGTGATCCACTACCAGCGCTGGCTCGACGACGTGGTGGCGGTGGACGTGATTGAAGATGTGAAGGACGCGGTCCTCGATTGGCTGGGCAACGTGTTCGGCTCAGCCCGCCTCCGCTTCGCTCGCGGGCCGTGAGCTCGGCTAGGTCGCTCGTTTGTCCAGCCAGGCCAGAATGTCGCCCAGCACAAGCTCCTGCTCCGGCTCGTTCATGATCTCGTGGTACAGGCCCTCGTAGACCTTGAGCGCCTTGTCCGTCGATGCGACGCGCTCGTACAGCTCGCGGCTGCCGTCCGGGTGGACGAGGCCGTCCTCGCTCCCGTGCAGGATGAGGATGGGCAGGGTGATCGACTCCATGTCCCTCACGACGGCGCGCGCGCCGTGGATCATCGCTCGCGCGGTGCCGGCGGGTACGCTCCCGCGGAACACGAGCGGGTCGCTGTCGTAGCGCTCGACGACCGCCGGGTCGCGCGAGACGTCGGCGCTCTTGATCTTGGGGAGCGGCAAGCGAGGGAAGAACCGGCCCAGAAAGCGGAGCAGCCGCTCCAGCAGGCGCGACGAGGTCCGGGTCGCGCGCAGGGCGGCGCCGCTCAGGATGGCGCCGCGCAGCCCCTGCTCGCTCGACGTGAGCATGAGCGCGACGATCAGCCCGCCCATGCTGTGCCCCAGGACGAAGAGCGGCCGTCCGGGCTCGCGCTCGCGCACGCGCTCCAGGAAGCGCCCGACGTCGCCCGTGTGCTCGTCGACCGAGCGCACGAAG
>JBBDNH010000155.1:0-4338 GCA_040877745.1 Dehalococcoidia bacterium | reverse complement strand
GGCCGCGCGGCCGGACCAGACGAAGCGCGGCTTGAATTCGCGCGCCTGCTGCTCCAGCAGCGTCGCGTTCTGGCCCGCGGCAAGGCCCAGCACCTGGAAGCGGTCGCGCAGGGAGCGCACGACGTCGAGCGTCTGGCGGCCGATCGAGCCGGTGGAGCCGAGGACGACGATGCGCTTCACGTAACGAGCCTGTGTGATGGGGAGTCAGACATGGTGTGTCAGGGAACGACCCAGACTACGAAGTAGTATACAACCGGGAACGTGATCAGGATGCTGTCCAGCCGGTCCAGGAAGCCGCCGTGGCCCGGGATCAGGTGGCTGGCGTCCTTCACGTGCATGCCGCGCTTGAGGATCGACTCGGCCAGGTCGCCCAGCACGGCGGCGAGCAGCAGCAGCGCCGCCAGCGGCACGATGAGCGCCGGCGAGAGCCGGACGCCGAGCATGTAGTTCAGGAACACGACCGCGGCGAAGCCGCCCACGAGACCTCCGATGGTGCCCTCGACCGTCTTGCCCGGGCTGATGTGCGGCGCCAGCTTGCGGCGGCCGATCGCGTGTCCGGTGGCGTAGGCCGCCGTATCGACGGCGAACGTACCGAACACGGTCATGTAGACGAGATCGCGGCCGTCGTGCAGCTCACGTAGGAGCACCAGGTGCGCGCCCAGCAGGCCGACGTACGCCAGCCCGCCGACGGAGCGCGTCCAGTCGGCCAGCGCGGTCTCCGGGTCCGCGCGCAGCGTCACCCACGCGAGCGGGATCAGCACGCCGCCGATGGTGAACCAGAGCACCCAGTCCACGCCGACGAACGCGCCCGCCGGAATCGCCGCCGCGAGGCCCGCCGCCAGGATCGCGTGCGGCGCGATGCCGTGGTGGCCTGCGGAGTGGAACTCGTAGGCGGCGAGGAGGACGATCAGGCAGACGGCGGCGGTATACCACGGGCCGCCCGCCCAGATGAGGACGACGATGACGGGGATGCCGACGGCTGCGCTCGCGACCCGCTGGGCGAGCATGCGAGATGGGGCTCAGGACGAGGAGCGGCGCCCGCGGTGGTTCCGGCGCGGCCGCTCCTCTTCGACGCCCCCGAAGCGCCGCTGACGCTCGCTGTAGGCGATGAGCGCGCGCCCGACTTCCGCTGCGTCGAAGTCGGGCCAGTAGACGGGCGTCGAGTAGTATTCCGCATAGGCGGCCTGCCAGAGCAGGAAGTTCGAAAGCCGTTGCTCCCCGGCTGTGCGGATCACCAGGTCCGCGTCTGGCAGGCCGGCGGTGTCCAGGTGCGTGGCGAACAGCGCTTCGTCGATGCGCTCTGCCGGGACGCCCTCCTCGACGATGCGCCGCACAGCGTCGACGATCTCCTGACGCCCGCCGTAGTTGAACGCAACGTTGACCGTGATGCGGTCGTTGTCCTTCGTCACTTCGATCGCCTCCTCGACGCGCTTGCGCAAGCCGGGCGAGAGGGGGTCGAGGCTGCCGATGTGGCGGAGCCGCGCGCCGTTCTCGTTCAGCGTGCGCAGCTCGCGGTCGATGAAGTGGCCGATGAGCCGGATCAGGTGGTTCACCTCGCGCTTGGGCCGGATCCAGTTCTCGGTCGAGAACGCGAAGAGCGTGAGCACCGGCACTTCGTAGCGGCCGAAGGTCTCGATCACCTGGCGGATGTTCTCCGCGCCGGCGCGGTGGCCGGCCTGGCGCGAGAGGCCCTGCTGGTGGGCCCAGCGGCCGTTGCCATCCATGATGATCGCCACGTGCTTAGGCAGCTTGGCGAGGTCGAGACTCGGGCCTTTCTTGGAGACGGGTTCGGCAACCATAGCGTCGGGCGCTAGACCTCCAGCAGCTCCTGTTCCTTCTCCGTGCCGGCCTCGCCCGCCTGCTCGACGAACCTGTCGGTGAGGCTCTGGAGCTCCTCCTGGGCGTTGAACTCCTGGTCCTCGGAGATCTCCTTGTCGCGCTTCAGGTCGCGCAGCAGCTCGTGGGCGTCACGGCGGATGTTGCGGATCGCGACGCGGCCGTCCTCGACCTTCTTGTGCACCATCCGCACCAGCTCCTTGCGCCGGTCCTCGGTGAGCTGCGGGATGGCGAGGCGGATGATCGCGCCGTCGTTGGTCGGATTGAGGCCGAGGTCGGACTTCTGGATCGCCTTCTCGATCGCCTCCAGCGAGCCCTTATCGTACGGCTGGATCACGAGCAAGCGAGCTTCGGGGACGCTCACCGTCGCGAGCTGCTGGAGCGGCGTCGCTGTGCCGTAGTAGTCGACGCGCAGGTGTTCGACGAGCGCCGGGTTCGCGCGGCCCGTCCGCACGGTCGCCAGGTCGCGCTGAAGCGCCTCCACGGCCTTGCCCATGCGCTCCTCCGCGTCCTTCATCGTCTCGGTGATCATCGCGGTGTCGGTCACGATGCTTCCGCTCCTGCCAGCGCGGTCTGCTCCGTGCCGACGTACGTGCCGATGCGCTCGCCGCTCACCGCGCGAACGATGCTGTTCTCGCCCGCGAGGTCGAAGACGATGATGGGCAGCTCGTTCTCCATACAGAGCGAGAGCGCGGTGCTGTCCATCACCTCCAGCCGGCGGCTGATCGCCTCCATATGGGTCAGTGTCTCGAAGCGGCGCGCGTTGGGGACCTTGTTCGGGTCGGCGTCGTAGACGCCGTCCGCGCCGTGCTTGGCCATGAGGAGCACCTGCGCGTCGATCTCGACGGCGCGCAGCGCTGCGGCCGTGTCGGTGGTCATGTAGGGGTTGCCGGTGCCCGCGGCGAAGATGACGACCCGGCCCTTCTCCAGGTGCCTGATCGCGCGCCGGCGGATGTACGGCTCGGCGACCTGCTGGACGTTGATCGCGGTCTGGGTGCGCACCGTCACGTCCACCTTCTCGAGCGCCTCCTGGAGCGCCAGGGCGTTGATGATCGTCGCGAGCATGCCGCCGTAGTCGGCGGTCGCGCGGTCCATCCCTGCTTCGGCCGCCTCCACGCCGCGGAAGATGTTGCCGCCTCCGACGACGACGGCCATCTCGACGCCGGTCTGGTGCGCGTCACGGATCTGGCGGGCGATGCGGGCGACGGTGGAGTTATCGATGCCGAAGCGCGCGCCACCCATGAGCGCTTCGCCGCTCACTTTGAGGAGGGTACGCCGATAGGCGGCGCCGGCCATGGAGTTCGCCTCCTACTGACCGAGCTCGAACCGGGAGAAGCGGCTCACGCGGATGTTCTCGCCCGTCTTGGCGATCACGTCCTTCACCATCTCGTCCACGGTCCGGGATTCATCTTTGATGAACGACTGGCGCAGCAGGCAGAGCTGCTTTGGGTCACCCTCTGCGCCGGAAGGCAGGTCATCCTCCGAAACCGATAGCGGGCTCGTCGCCGCGATCTGCATCGCCAGGTCGTGGGCCAGGCCCTTGAATTCGGGCGTCCGCGCGACGAAGTCCGTCTCGCAGTTCACCTCGACCATGGCGCCGATGCGGCCACCGGCGTGGATGTAGCATTCGACCAGCCCCTGGCTCGTCTCACGGTGGCCGCGCTTCTCGGCAAGCGCCATCCCGCGTTCCTGGAGAATCGCGACGGCCTTGTCCATGTCGCCGCCGGCTTCGTCAAGCGCGCTCTTGCAGTCCATGACGCCGGCGCCGGTGCGTTCGCGAAGAGCGCGGACGTCCTCCGCGGAGACCTTGCTGGCGTTGCTCAACCCGCGGGCTCCTCAGCGGCGCCGGTTGCCGCGAGCGCGGGTTCGGGCTCCGGCTGCACGACGCCGATCTCGCCCTCGAACCCGCTCATGGCGAGCCCTTCGAGCGCGGCGTCGGCGACGCGGCCGGTGATCAGCTTGATGGCCCGGATCGCGTCGTCGTTCGACGGGATCGGGTAGTCGATCAGGTCGGGGTCGCAGTTCGTGTCGCACATCGCGACGATCGGCACGCCGGTGCGGCGCGACTCGGCGACGGCGATGGTCTCGGCGTCCGGGTCGATGATGAAGACGACGCCGGGCACGCGATTCATCGACTTGATGCCGCCCAGGTGCCGGTTCAGCTTGTCGACCTCTTTATCGATCTTGAGGACTTCCTTCTTGTGGAGCATGTCGAAGTCGCCGCGGCCACGCGCTTCCTCCCTGCGGATCAGATAGCTCGCGCGGCCGGAGATGGTGGCGAAGTTCGTTAGCGTGCCGCCCAGCCACCGGTTGTTGACGTACGGCATGGCGCAGCGCTTCGCTTCGCTCTCGATCACGTCGCGCGCCTGCTTCTTGGTGCCGACGAGCAGCACTTGCTGGCCGTCGGCGACCGTGTCGCGAATGAAGTCGAGCGCGATGTTGAGGCGGCTGACGGTTTGCTGCAGGTCAATGATGTGGATGCCGTTGCGTTCGGTGAAGATG
>JBBDNH010000154.1:0-4352 GCA_040877745.1 Dehalococcoidia bacterium | reverse complement strand
CCCCCCCCTACACGTCTAGCTGTCCAGCCCCCTCCCCAGCTCCTCCTCCAGCCACGCGCGCTCCTCGTTCGAGAGGGTGGCGCCACCCTGAGCCTCGCGAAGGGCGGTCGATAGCAGGTCCGGGCGGCGCCGGGCCGTGCGCAGCAGGCGCTGGCGCTGACGCCAGCGCGCGACCTCCTTGTGGTGGCCGGAGAGCAGGATGTCGGGGACGCCCCAACCTCGGAACTCGGCCGGACGCGTGTAGTGCGGGTACTCCAGCAGTCCGTCCTGGTGGGACTCCTCATCGAGCGACGCTTCGCTGCCGAGCGCGCCCGGCAGCCGCCGCACGACGGCATCGACGAGCACGATGGCCGCCGGCTCGCCGCCGGAGAGCACGTAGTCGCCGATGCTGATCTCATCGTCGGCCAGGTGCTCGCGGATCCGTTCGTCCACGCCCTCGTAGTGCCCGCAGAGCAAGATCAGGCGCGGCAGCCCGGCAAGCTCGTTCACGATGGCCTGGGTGAGCAATCGACCCTGAGGCGTGAGCAGGACGACGCGGCCCGGCTCGGACGACTCCGCGCGCACGGCCTCGATGGCCGCAAACGCGGGCTCGGGCTTCATCACCATGCCCGCGCCACCGCCGTACGGAGCGTCGTCGACGACGCGATGCTTGCCTTCGCCCCACTGCCGCAGGTCGTGCAGCGCGATGCTCACGATGTCCTGCTGCGCGGCGCGAGCGACGATGCTCTCGTCGAACGGGCCGCGGAACATCTGCGGGAAGAGCGTGACGATGTCGATGCGCATGACGGCGGAAGCTAGCCGCGAGCGCGACTGTCCGCCGCAGGCGGATGGTCGCCGACGCGCCCGCGCAGCAGCTCGACCGCGTGCGGCAGCACGTCGATGATCGCGCTCAGGTTCTGGCGGACGCCGCGCTCGCTTCCGGGGAGATTCACAATCAGGCAGCGGCCACGCACACCCGCGATGCCGCGCGAGAGGGCGGCCATTGGCGTGTGCTTGACGCCCTCGGCCCGCATCAGCTCGCTCAGGCCGGGAACCGGGCGTTCGATGACCCCGGCGGTGGCCTCCGGCGTGACGTCGCGCGGACCGAGACCGGTGCCGCCGGTCGTGACGATCAGGTCGAGTTCGCCGGAATCAGCCCAGCTTCGCAGCGTGTCCGAGATCTGGCTCGCTTCGTCGGGCACGACCTCGGTTCGCTGTATCTGAGCGTCGATGCTGGTCAGCAGCTCCATGATCGCCGCGCCGCTGGTGTCGACGCGCTCGCCGCGAGACGCCTTGTCGCTGATCGTGAGCACTCCAGCGCGAATGGCCATGGCTGGATCATGATAGCACGGCGTAGCTGTGGGAGCAGAGGCAAAGAAAATGGGGAGAATTGGGTTAATAGGGGTTGACAATTAGGGAAACGGTGGTAGAATGTGGGCATTCGTGGTGAACTTGTTGTGAGTTGCAACGAGCAGGGTGGAACCGTGTGCTGTGGGCCCAATAGCGGGCCCTGGGTGGTTGGAGTGACATCAGGTGCAGTACTTCCTGGGTCGATACGAATACGCGATGGACGCACGCGGCCGCGTGCCGGTGCCGCCGCGCTATCGCGACCTGTTCATCAAGGGCGCAGTGCTGAACCAGGGCCCGGATCCCTGCCTGCGCCTCTTCACCGCCGAGAGCTTCGAGCAACAGGCGGCGCTCTACACGAGCGCGCCGGCCATCGAACGCGGTGGCCGGATGACGCGACACGCCTTCTTCGCGAACTCGTTCACCGTCGAGCCGGATCGCCAGGGTCGCATCCTGGTACCAGCGCCGCTGCGGGTCTATGCCGGGCTGGAGGGCACGGTGATCGTGTCCGGAGCGGGCGAATGGATCGAGGTCTGGAGCCCCAATCGCTTCGAGACGGAGATGTCGGCGGCCATCGAGAGCCAGGAGCCGACGGCATGACCGCGGAGGCGCTGGTGGACCACAAGCCGGTCATGCTGCGCGAAGTCGTCGCGGGATTGAACGTGCGGCCCGGCGGTCGCTACGTCGACGGCACGGTCGGCGCGGGCGGCCACGCGTTTGCCATTATGGAGGCTGCTGCCCCGGGCGGCGCGCTGCTGGGCATCGACCGCGACGCGGACGCGCTCGAACGAGCGCGCGAACGGCTCCAGCCGTTCGAAAGCGACGTGAAGCTCGTCCAGGGTAACTTCGCGGACGTGGGCGAGATCTGCCGCGAGCAGAGCTTCGCGCCGGTACACGGGCTGCTGCTCGACCTCGGACTGTCGTCGCTCCAGCTGGAGGAGGCCGAGCGAGGCTTCAGCTTCCAGCGCGAGGGGCCGCTGGACATGCGCTTCAGCCCCGACCAGGAGCTGACCGCTGAGCAGATCGTGAACGACTACGACGACAACGCGCTCGCCGACGTGCTGCAGCGCTACGGAGAAGAGCCACGCGCGCGAGTCATCGCGCGGCGCATTGTGGAGCGACGCCCGCTCCACACCACCACCGAGCTGGCCAAGGTGGTCGAGGAGGCCGTAGGCGGGAGGGCCCGACGCCAATCCCACCCCGCCACCAGGACGTTTCAGGCCCTCCGGATCGCGGTGAACCAGGAACTCCTCAGCCTGGAAGCTGCGCTCCCTCAGGCCTACGGCCTCCTAGGCGACCTTGGCCGGCTCGTGGTCCTTGCCTATCACTCGCTGGAAGACCGGCTCGTGAAGGAGTACATCCGGCGCGAGTCGCGGGACTGCATCTGCCCGCCGCGACAGCCGGCGTGCACCTGCGACCACAAGGCGAGCTTCAGGGCTATCAGTCGCGGCGCCGTCCGGCCGTCGCCGGAAGAGGTGGCAGCTAACCCTCGCAGCCGGAGCGCGCGCCTGCGTGTCGCGGAGCGGCTGCCGGCCGCAAGCTAGGAGGGCACGTCGTGGCCGTCCAGAGCCGCACGCTCGCCCCTCCCCAGCAGCGCAAAGCAGCGAAGGCGTGGCGCATCGGGCCCATTCTGGCGGCCGCCGGCGCCGCGATCGTCGTCATCGGCCTTCTGCGTATCGTGCAGACCTCGCAGGCGACCACCGCCAGCTTCGCCGTGGCTGACCTGCAGCAGGAGAAGCTGGAGCTGGAGACGAGCGTGCGGCAGATGGAGGCGGAGGTCGCCAACCTGTCATCGCTCGCACGCATCGAGCGCGACGCGGCCCGGCTGGGCCTCGCGCCCGCCGTCGCGTTCGATGCTCTCACGATCAATGTGGCGTGGCCGGAAGCAAGCGAGGCGCTGCTGCCGACCCGCTTCGCGCCGGAGGAGAGCGAAGTAGCCGTGGACGACCACGCCGGTGGCTCGGCGTGGTGGGAAGACCTGCTCGAGTCTCTCCCGTTCTACTAGTTCGAGGCCTAGGATGCCGGTCCGGGTGGCCGGAGGGGGCTGAGGAATGGCCCGGCGAACCCACCGCCTGACCTGGCGGTTGATGCTCTTGATCCTGCTCCTCGTGGTAGGAACGGGTGGCATCGTCGTGCGCCTGGTGCAGGTGCAGATCATCGATCACGAGTACTACGCCGCGCAGGCGCAGGAGGAGCACCTCCACCGGCAGGTCGTGCGCGCGCCGCGGGGCGCCATCCTGGACCGCAACGGATTTCCGCTCGCCACCAGCGTCACAGCCTTCGACGTCTATGTCGACCCGCGCAGCTGGCAGGACGCCGGCACGGGCCGCGAGGGCGCCGACATGCTCGCGCCGCTGATCGGCCACGATGCCGACGAGCTCCTGGGCGCGGTGCGTTCGCAGAACCAGGGCGACTACCTGGCCGCGCGCGCCGTGTCAGCGGAGATCGGCCTCCAGCTCCTCGAGCAGCCGCCTCCCGGCGTGAAGCTCGTCAGCACGGGAGCGCGCCAGTATCCCGAAGGCGACCTGGGTTCGGCGCTCCTGGGCTTTATCGGACGAGACCAAGAGGGCCTCGCCGGCCTCGAGGCCGGCTTCGATAACGAGCTCGGCGGCGTGGCGAGCGAGGTCTTCTTTGAACGCGACGGCCTCGGCAACCCGATCCCCTTCGGGCGAAAGATCAGCGACGAACCCCAGTCCGGCAGCGACGTCTACCTGACGATCGACCGCTACCTGCAGCGCCTGGTCGAACGAAAGCTGGCGCTGGAGGTCGAGCGTCACCAGGCGACCGGCGGTTCGATCGTGGTCATGGACCCGCACACCGGCGAGGTGCTTGCGATCTCCAGCTATCCCACCTTCCGCCTGAGTCAGCTCAACTTCGAGGACCAGGCCCAGGCCGAGCTGTACCAGCTCAGCGCGGCGACCGACGTCTACGCGCCCGGCTCGGTGATGAAGACGCTCACCATGGCCACGGCGATCGACCTCGGCCTCGTCTCCCCCGGCAGCACGTACATGGACGACGGCGAGGCC
>JBBDNH010000153.1:0-4405 GCA_040877745.1 Dehalococcoidia bacterium | reverse complement strand
TCGAGGCGCGGGAGGAGGCGGGCGGTGGGCGCTCGGCGCTGGTCGGATCGCTGGCGGGCGCGGCGACATATCCGAGCATCGTCGGCCCGCGGGCGGACTACCAGCAGCTCGTCTCGACGATCGCGCACGAGTGGGTGCACCACTACCTGGCGTTCAGGCCGCTGGGGCGTCGCTACTACGACAGCCTGGAGCTGCGCACGCTGAACGAGACTGTCGCGGACAGCGCCGGCGAAGAGCTGGCCGCGCTGCTCGTGGAGCGGTATCCGCTGTCGAGCGATGCGGCAGGCCAGCTCGCGGAGGCTGCGCCGCAGGCGGGCGACGTCGAGGCCGGCGCGATACTCCGGCAGCTGCGCCTGGACGTCGAGGAGCTGCTGGACGTCGGCGAGGTCGACGCGGCGGAGGCGCTGATGGAGCGACGGCGACTGGAGCTGGCCGAGCGCGGAGTGGTGTATCGCAAGATCAACCAGGCGTTCTTCGCCGCGATCGCGATCTACGCGGACGACCCGGCGTCGATCGACCCGATCGGCGCGAAGCTCCAGGAGCTGCGCGACCAGAGCGGCTCCGTCGGCGCGTTCTTGCGGACGGCGTCCGGGCTGACGAGCGGCGCCGGCCTCGATGCGCTGATCGAGGCTAGCGCAGGTGGTACGGCACGTCGATGAGGACGGTGTTGGGGCGGTGGAGGAGCGCTCGCTTCAACGGCACGGCGGACTGGTTGTGCAGGATGCCCTCCCAGAAGTGCGCCGGCACAAACTCCGGCAGCACGACCGTGATGTAGGCGCCCGGGTCGGCCCGGTCGACGGCGTCGATGTAGGCGAGCATGGGCGCGAGGAACGAACGGTAGGGCGACTCGATGATGACGATCGGGATGTCGGTGACCATGCGGTCCCACTGGGCGCGCAGCGCTTCGCCCTGCTCGACCTCATCGGACACGTGCACCGCGGTCACGTTGTTGGAGAGCGACCGCGCATAGTCGAGCGTGCGGAGCACGGCCTGGTTGAGCTCCTCGACGGGCACGATGATGGGCCGGGCCGGGCCGCGTTCGTCGCGGAGCGGCGGGGCGGGCGGTGCCGTCTCGACGGACAGCTGCTGCTCGACGCGCGCATAGTGGTGATAGATGCGCTGGAGGACAATCACGAGGACGCCGATGGCGGCGAGCGTGATCCAGGCGCCGTCGACGAACTTCGTCAGAGCGATAATCAGGGCGACGATGCCGGTGGCCGCGGCGCCGACCGCGTTGATCACCATGCTCCGGCGGGCCGAAGCTGAGCCGTCACGGTACCAGCGGAGCGCAAGCCCTGCTTGCGAAAGGGTGAATCCGATGAACACGCCGACGGCATAGAGGGGGATCAGCGCATGGGTATCAGCCTGGAAGACGATCAGCAGCCCGATGGACGCGAGGCCTAGCACGACGATGCCGTGCGAGAACGCGAGGCGGTCGCCACGGAACGAGAACTGTCGTGGCAGCACGCGGTCCTTCGCCATGACGGACGCGAGCGCGGGAAGGCCGACAAAGCTCGTGTTGGCGGCAAGGATCAGGATCATCGTGGTCGTCGCCTGGACGATGTAGAAGAGCGGCGTGGTGCCGAAGACGCCTTCAGCCACCTGCGCGACGACCGTCTTCGTCTCGGACGGCTGGACATCCAGCTGGTAGGCGAGGACGGTCAGTCCCAGGAAGAAGAACGCGAGGATGACGACCATCCAGGCGAGCGTGGCGTTCGCGTTACGCGCCTCCGGCGGTTTGAACGAGGGCACGCCGTTTGAGACGGCCTCGATCCCGGTGAGCGCTGCAGAACCGGAGGAGAACGCCCTGAGGATGAGGAAGAGGCCGAGCGCGCCCGTTCCCGGTTCGATGATGTCCGAAGGCGCTTCCGGCGATAGATCGTGGCCGAGCGCGAGCCGGACAAGGCCGACGACGATCATGCCGGCGAAGCTCACGATGAAGAAGTACGTCGGGATGGCGAAGTAGGTGCCGGACTCGCGCAAGCCGCGCAAGTTCGCCAGCGTGAGGGCGACGACGAACAGCGACGCGATGAGGACCCGCTGGTCGTGCAGCTCCGGCGCGGCCGACGTGATTGCCGCGACGCCGGCGGCGGTACTGACCGCCACCGTGAGCGTGTAGTCGACGATGAGGGAAGCGCCCGCGGTGATCCCCGGCGTCATCCCGAGGTTCTCCTTCGCGACGACGTAGGAGCCGCCGCCGTTGGGATAGGCGACGATCACCTGGCTGTACGAGAGTGCCACGACGCCGACGAGCAACACGATGGCGATCGAAATGGGGATCGAGGCGCTGAAGACTCCCGTTCCGGCGAGGACGAGGATGAGCAGGATCTCCTCGGTGGCGTAGGCGCTTGAGGAGAGGTTGTTCGAGGAGAACACTGCGAGCGCCTTGAGCTTGCTCAGGCGCTCTTCCAAGAGCTGCGAGGTAGCGAGTGGGGTGCCGACGACGACGCGCTTGAATCCGCGCCAGACGCGCTCTGCAGGCGAGCGCGGGCGGATGGCAGCCTCCGTCGCGCGGTACTCGCCCTCTTCCAGCCGCTCGAACGGCCGGTCGCGGCGCCGGGTGAGTCGCACGTAGCGCGAGCCGGGCTTCGTGCCCTGGCGGATCTCGCGCAGCTCGAGGTCGGGTGTGAGAGGTTCGGGTCGCTCTTGGGCGGCCAGACGGTCGTCAGGCTCCCGGGTCGATTCGTCCGCCTGTTGCGTGTTGTCCATCAGCGAAGGAGCATAGCGCCTTCGGCTCCATTATGGCGAAGTTCGCCTTTAGGCGATACGGGCTGAGGTCTACTCGATCTGCTCCGGCAGTACGGTGGGCGTCGGCGCGACGGTCGCCGTACCGATGAGGAGCACCTGGACGCGGTCTTCTTGCTCGCCCAGCTCTTCGTCTTCGACGACGAGCCGCAAGGTGTAGAGGCCGAACGGTAAGCCCGTCGTGTCCCAGACCGCCAGGATGCCCTCTGCGACCTGGATATCGCGGCGGATGATCAGCACCCAGTCGCCGGGCTCCGTGTCGTAGCGGTACTCGAGCCGGAACGCGACGAAGTCCTGGGAGCCGGCGCGGCCGCTCACCGGCACCGGGCCTTGCAGTTGCGCCGCGGACGCCGGCGAGATGATCGCGCTGGGCAGGTCGGACGCATCGGTGCTCTCGGTCGGCGGCTCCTCCGCGCTGGCGCTTTCGAGCTCCCTGGCCCATTCGAGCGCCTGGTTGCGCGGCCAGCTGCCGAGGCCTTCCGGCAGCGCGAGGTAGAATCGCTCCTCGACGAACCGTTCCGGCGTGAGCGCGCTGGCGAGCTTGCCCGTGCGCGTATCGATCTCCGCGACGGTCCACCAGCTATCGTCCTGGCCGGGCAGCGAGTCGCTCGCGAGGAGGTCTCGCTGGCTCTTGACTGCGCAGTCCTTGTCCGCCTTGAGCCCGGACGGGATGCAGACCTGCCCCTCAACCAGGCCGGCGGGCCTGGTGAACGACTCCACCGGCAGCTCTTCGTGGTAGGCCACCTGGAGGTCGCGGACGGCGCGCCAGGAGACGCTGGTGCTGGTGATGCCGGTCATCGGGGAGTTGTCGGCATTGCCGAACCAGGAGCCGACGACGAGCTGCGGCGTGTAGCCGATGGCCCAGGTGTCGCCGATGGCGCCGATGGTCTCGTACGGCTCGCTGGTGCCGGTCTTGACGGCGAGCGGGCGGCCGATGCCGAGCCCGCCGCAGCCGAAGACGATGCACTGGGCGCTGCCGTCCGAGAGGATGTTGGAGATCATGTACGTCTGCTCCGCGGGAGCGACGCGCGCCTCCTGAAGCTGCGGGCCGTCCGGCGAAGGCTCACCATCCACGATCGGGTAGAGCACGTTGCCTTCGCGGTCCTCGACGCGCAGGATGGAGACCGGGTCGAGCGTGCGGTTGCCGGCGGGCCGGGGGACCGTGCTCTCGACGCCCTTCAGGATGCCGAGATTAGGGAAGGCGGTGTAGGCGTAGACCATGTCGTTCAGCTTGACGTCGACGCCGCCGATGGTCATCGACGGGCCGAGGCGGCTGGCGTCGAGACCGGTGATGCCCATCTTCGTCGCCTGATCGACGACCGTCGGGACGCCGGCGTACATGATGGTCTTGACGGCCGGGATGTTGAGCGAGTTGCCGAGCGAGTTCCGGACGCTGATCGGCCCCTGGAAGCCCGTGCCGGGGTTGCGCGGCGGGTTCTCGCCGTCCCAGTACTCGAGCGGGAAGGGCGTATCGAGGATCATCGTGCCCGGCCCCCAGCCGAGGTTCATGAACGCGGTCAGGTAGGTGAACGGCTTGAACGACGACCCGGGCGAGTTGAGCGCGTTGGCCATGTCGTTCTGGCCGTCGATGTCCTCGCGGAAGTAGTCGCGGCTGCCCACGTACACGATGGTCTCGGCGGTCTTTGGGTCGATCGCGACG
>JBBDNH010000152.1:0-4422 GCA_040877745.1 Dehalococcoidia bacterium | reverse complement strand
AAAGGCGCGCATGGGGTTTGACAAGGATGGCAAGATCACCGGCTTCAAGGTGGAGCGCGCGGACACGAAGTCGCTCCATGAGATCGCAAACGAGATCAAGACGACCGCCGTCGGCATGCGACGAGGCGGTCAGGCGGGCGTCGCGCGTGCCCAGAAGACGCTGGAGGCGATCCCACCGATCTTGCTGAGGCCCGTGCTGCAGGTCTTGCGCTTCCTGGTGATGGACGCCGGCGTGAGTCTGAAGCCGCTCGGGCTGCCGGACGACCCCTTCGGCAGCATCCTGGTCACGGAGATCGGCAGCTATGGGCTAGATGTCGGGTACCCGGCGCTGCTGCCGCTGTCGAACGCATCGTGCATCGTCGCGATCGGCCGCGTAACCGAGAAGCCCGTCGTGCGCGACGGGGAGGTCGTTGCGCGCCCGATCCTGCCGCTGTCGGCCACGTTCGACCACCGCGTCGCGGACGCATTCGAGGCGGGCGGCCTGGTGAAGGCCGCGCGCATGCTGCTCGAGGAGCCGAGCCTGCTCGAGGTGTAGCGCGCTAGTGGCCGCGGCGGAGCAGCCAGGGCTGGTCCGCCGCCGGCCCGGCCGCCGACCAGCGCTCGAACTCCACCACCACCACGGATTCATCCCCAACGAGCATCGGCGCGATATGGTCGCGAATCGTGGCCGGGTCCGCATCCGTGTAGACCAGGTAGACGTCCGAATAGAGGTGATGCACGTCCTCGATACGGACGTGGCCGGCAAGCGCCGTCCGCACCAGGCCGCGGAGCGAACGCACCGGCGACCAGACGCTCACGCATTTGAGGCTGCCCAGGCCGATCTCGTCGGTCACGCGAGGTAGCGCTGGAACCACGCGACGCACTTCGGCCACGCGTCCTTGGCCGCGTCCTCGCGATAGCTCGGACGGCCCTCGCTCATGAACGCGTGGCCCGCGCCGGCGTACGAGTGGAACTCGTGCTGCTTGCCGAGCCTGGTCAGCTCGGCGTCGAGCTTCGCGACGTCATCCGGGTTCGGGTTGCCGTCATCCGCGCCGTACAGGCCGAGGATTGGCGCATTGATGCTGTCGGCCATCTCGAACGGCGGCGTGCCCTCGCCCCAGGCGGCCATCTTGTTGCCGCCGTAGAAGTCGACCACCGCCTTGATGTCGGCGCTTTGCGTCGCGATCAGGAACGCGACGCGGCCGCCCATGCAGAAGCCGGTGATGCCGATCGCGTCGCTGCGCACGTTCGACATGCTCTTCAGGTGGTCGATCGCGGCGAGCGAGTCCGGCAAGATGTTCTTGTCGCGCAGGCGGCTCATGCGCTGCAGAGCGTCGTCGCCGCTGTTGGGGTCGTCCCGGTGGTAGAGGTCGGGCGCGATGCCAACGAAGCCAGCCTCGGCAATGCGGTCGGTCATCGTTCGGACGAAGTCGTCGACGCCGCCCGCGTGCTGGATGACGACGACGCCCGGGAACGGCCCGGCGCCCGCCGGTTCGGTAACGTAGCAACGCATGTCGCTGCTATCGACGTGCAGTGTGTCCCAGCGTCCTGCCATGTGGTATCTCCTATCTGCGCTCGAAGTAGTAGTCGATGCCTTTGCGGAACGTGACGCGCATCACCGCGCCCGCGCGAGACTCGTCCTCGACGAGCTGGAGCACGCCCTCAGCGATTTGATCGGCCGTGAGGATGCCGCCCACTTCGCGGCGCATGAACTCCATCGCCGCTTCCCCGCCGGCGCGCACCATGGGCGTGTCGGTGTACTGGGGGCAGATCGCGTTCACGCGGATCTCCTCGGCGGCCAGGTGGACGAGCGAGCGGCTGAAGTGGACGACGCCCGCCTTCGCGGCCGCGTAGATCGGGCTCGCCGACACCGGCACCAGCCCGGCCATCGATGCCGTGTTGATGATCACGCCGCCGCCGCCCTGCTTCCGTATGTGCTGCACGGCAAGCTGCGTCGCCTCGATCACGGCCGTGAGGTCGACTTCGACCACACGCTGCCACGCCGCGGGGTCCGTCGAGAAGAAGTCGCCGCGTTCGGAGATGCCGGCGTTGTTGTGCACAATGTCGACGCGGCCGAAGCGCTCGGTCGCTGCGTCGAGCATGCGCTGGAGGTCGGCTCGCTTGAGGACGTCGGTCTCGACGAAGTGCGCCTGCGCGCCCGCCGACTCCAGCTCCTTGACCGCCGCCGCGCCGGCCTCGGCCTGCAGGTCGGCGAGCACGAGGTGGGCGCCGCGCGAGCCGAGCAGCCGCGCCGTGGCGAGCCCGATGCCCGACGCGCCGCCGCTGATCACCGCAACCTTGCCCTGGGGGTCCATCGCTAGCTCCTCACTCCGCGGGTCCATCTGTCCTGCCAGCCGCGCTCCGGCTGCTCCTGCGCGAACGGCCACGCCTGCCCCCAGCCGTTCCAGAACGCGACGCTCGCGACCGGCTTGCGCCGGACGGGGCCCTGCTCGTCGAGCGGGTAGCCGAGCGGGACGAGGCAGTAGACCTGGTTGTCGTCGGGGATGGCGAGCGCCTCCGTCAGCTCCTCCGCGTGGGCGAGCGGGAAGTTGAAGATCGATGCGCCCAGCCCGAGCGCCCGCGCAGCGAGCAACAGGTTCTGCACGGCGGGGAACGTGCTGCCGCCCGGCGTCGAGTGACGGCCGCGCCGGCCGCAGACGGCGACGATGGCCGGCGCCTCGGCGAGGTGCTGCGCGAGATACTCGACCGAGCGCAACGATAGCCGCTGGGTGCGCGGCAGCCGGTCGATCGCGGCGTGGTCGTCGCCGAAACGGGCCTCGTACCGCGACCAGCCCTCGTCCGACCACTGCTGCATCTTCTGCTTGAGGGCGGGCTCGGTAATCAGGACGAAGCGCCAGTCCTGCGCGTTCTGGCCCGACGGCGCGCGGATCGCGGCATCCAGGAGCTGGAAGAGGACGTCTTCCGGCACCGGATCGGGCTTGAGCCGGCGTAGCGCGCGCGTCGTGTAGATCGCCTCAAAGAGGCCGATAGGTTGAGTTTGGGTCACCAGCACGTCTCCCGCGGGGCATCATAGCGGATTTGGCCTGGGTGGCAAACGTGGTAGAATATGGACGCCAGAGCGATCCGTTCGCTCAATCACGCGGCCGCGTGGTGTAGTGGCCCAACACGCCGCCCTGTCAAGGCGGAGATCGGCGGTTCGAATCCGCTCGCGGTCGCCATCGAGGACTCAGAGCACCGGGTGATCACCCGGTGCTCTTGCGTTATCGAGGTTCGCCGTGGCGGCCGGCGAAGCGCACGATCGAGCGGCCTAGCCGCTGCGTATCGACGTGCTTGAGGAGGTAGTCGGTCGCTCCCGCCTCCTGGAAGGCGCGCCAGAGTTGGGGCGTCATGAACGATGCCAGCGCCACGACGGGCGCGTCCGTCAGTCGTCGTAGCTCGCGACACGCATCGATACCGCGACCATCGCGGCGGTGGGTGTCAAGCAGGACGACGTCCGGGCGCGCGTTCGCGATCAGCGCGCCGGCTTCCTCCAGGCTGTGGACGGAGCCAACGAGGTCAAGGCGGGCGTCCCGGCGAAGACGCTCGGCGAGCGCGGCACGCGCGTCGTCGTGGTCGTCGATCAGGAGCACGCGGACCTTCATGCCTGTGTTTTGCGACGTGCCGGTTGGGTGCGCTTCTTGACGGCCTTTGGACGAACCACGAGCACGGGAGCGACGCCGCTACCGATGACGGCGGACGTGACGCTGCCGTGGAGCGTCCTGCTGAGGCCGGACCGGCCATGCGTAGCCATAACGATCATGTCGACCTTCTCGCGCTTGGCGTACGCGATGATCTCCTTGGCCGGATCGCCGAAGTGCACCGCGGCGTGGATCACCGGCTTGCGCTTCACCAGCGGCCCGCCGGCTATCGCGAGGTAGTCCAGGAGCTCGTGCTCCCGACGTTCGACCGCCTGGTCGCGGCTCTCCGCATACTGGGGATCCGAAGCCGGGATGACGGACGGGACGAATGGGCCGGTCGCCGACGCGCTGATCGGCAGGGGCGCGCGCAAGCCCGTTCGCCGGCGGCGTGTTGGCTTCGGCGCATCCGCGATGGTGAGCAGGGTGACTTCCTGGATACCCATGCCCAGCAGGTCTTTCACCACGCCTAGCGCCTCCTCTGAGAGTGGAGACTGGTCGAGCGGTACCAACAGCTTCTTGATCATGATCGGTGCTCCTTCCCTTCGTGACGCGTCGGGAAAGGCGGCAATCGAGCCCTCCACGAGCAACGATACCGCCCGTCGCGGCGTACTCCCTAGAACCGAATCGCCCGTTCACGGGAGCCGAACGGCCCTGTCAGCGGACGACGAAGCGGCTGGGTGCGGCCGCCTCTTACGACCTTGGAGGCTCTGACTGACGCCGCGCGATGAAGGCGGCGGCCTCGGAGCGGCGGTGGAGGTTGAGCTTGCTGAGGATGCTGCTGACGTAGTTCTTGACCGTCTTGTCG
>JBBDNH010000151.1:0-4448 GCA_040877745.1 Dehalococcoidia bacterium | reverse complement strand
GAGATGCGGTCGCACATCCAGGAGATCGTCGACGGCCTGCTGGACCAGGTGCAGGACAAGGGCAGCATGGACATCATCGAGGACCTCGGCTACCCGCTGCCCGTCATCGTCATCGCGGAGATGCTCGGCATCCCGCCGGAGGAGCGCGCCGACTTCAAACGCTGGTCGGACGACATCGTCGCGACTCTCGGCGGCCCGATGGCGGCGCCCGACACGCTGGAGCGCGCCGCTAAGAGCGGCATGGAGATGGCGCAGTACTTCCGCGAGCACATCGCCGAGCTGCGCAAGAGCCCGAAGGACGACTTGCTGAGCGGGCTCATCGCGGCCGAGGAGCGCGGCGAGGTGCTGAGCGAGCAGGAGCTGCTCGCGACGTGCATGCTGCTGCTGGCCGCCGGCAACGAGACCACGACGAACCTGATCGGCAACGGCATGCTCGCCCTGCTGCGCAACCCGGACCAGCTCCAGAAGCTGCGCGACGACCCATCGCTGATCGAGCCAGCCATCGAGGAGCTGCTGCGCTACGACGGCCCGGTGCAGGCGACGGGCCGCGTCGCGACGGAGGACATCGAGTTCGACGGCAGGATGATCGAGAAGGGCCAGATCGCGTTCACGATCATCGGCGCCGCGAACCACGACCCGGCGGTGTTCGACAACCCCGGGCAGCTCGACATCACGCGCCGGGACAACCCGCACGTGGCGTTCGGCTACGGCATCCACTTCTGCCTGGGCGCGCCGCTCGCTCGCGCCGAGGGCCAGATCGCCCTCGGGACGCTGTTGCGGCGCATGCCGGAGCTGCGCATGACGTCGGACGACGTGGAGTGGGGCGGCAGCTTCATCCTGCGCGGGCTGAAGGCGCTGCCGGTCGCGTTCGGTTAGGCAGCGTTCGCCTCCGAGGCGGCGCGGGCTTCGGCGGCCAGGTCAGGATCGCCGGCCAAGTCTCAAGCCTCTTCGTTGCCACAGAAGCACGGTGCCTCCGGCCAGCAGTAGGGCGGCGCCGGCAAGCGCGAGCACGGCAGAGAGTGTCGAGAGCGCAAACGACGTGTCGGAGGCTCCGCTGCCGGCGTTCGGCAGTTCTCTGCTCGCGTCCAGCCTGATCTCTCTGTGATCGCGACTGAGGTCGTCCACGCGTGGCACCTCGGTCAGCTGCGGCGTCAAATGTGGCCCGACTGTTCCGGGGTAGAGGCGCAGGTGAAGGAAGGTAAAGCTTCCCAGCCCGGGCGCGGAGAAAATCACGGTGACCTCCGTCGGATTGTCCTCGTCCGCGCTTACGGGGAGGTCTGTGAAGCGGAACGACCCTCTCGGTGACAGCGGCTCGTCGATGCCCAACTCGGGGATGGCGATTCGCCCGTTCGTGACCGGCGCGACGATCTCCTCTACGACCAAGTAGTCCATGATTATCTGCTCCACGAGGCGAACCGCTCTCCCGGAGAGGGTCCCCGTCGCCTGCTCCGGCTCTTGCGCGGAAAGCGAGCGTGCGTCACCCAACAGCGTGCTCACTACGAGAACAACGCTTGCGGATAGCAGAGCACCCACGGCTAGCGACTTTGCCACGGCTTCCGTCTCCGAGCTTCCTTCTGATCATAGCCGACGCTGTCAACCCGGTCGCTGGGTCCTGACATGCGGCCCTCCCTAATTGACACGTTCTCCCGCGTTTGCTAGGCTTCCCTTCGAACTGAGATGCACAACAACGCGATGGCGATGCCCAAGCCCCGATGCGCCCAAATTCACTCTGGGCGCGATTCGGGGCGCCTCCACTAACCAACCCCGAGCCCTCGGGGAGGAGGTTTCGCCATCATGTCCACCTTCGCCCGCGCCTTACGTTGCCGGGAGTGCAAGCGGGAGTTCCCCGCCGACCCGATCTACGTCTGCGACTTCTGCTTCGGCCCGCTCGAGGTCGTCTACGACTACGACGCCATGCGCGAGGCCGTCTCGCGCGAATCGATCGCGGCCGGGCCGCTCTCCGTCTGGCGCTACGCCGACCTGCTGCCCTGCGACGCGAGCAACGCCGTCGACATCCAGGCCGGCTTCACGCCGCTCCTGAAGGCCGACCGCCTGGGCCAGGAGCTCGGCCTGCGCAACCTGTATCTCAAGAACGACTGCGCGAACCCGACCTGGTCGTTCAAGGACCGCGTGGTCACCGTCGCCGCGACGAAGGCGCGCGAGTTCGGCTTCGAGACGCTCGCCTGCGCCTCGACGGGGAACCTGGCGAACAGCGTCAGCGCCCACGCCGCGCGCGCCGGCCTGGAGGCGTTCGTCTTTATCCCGAACGACCTCGAGCAGGGCAAGATCGTCGGCTCCAGTATCTATGGCGCGACGCTCGTCGCCGTCGACGGCAGCTACGACGATGTCAACCGCCTCTGTTCCGAGCTGGCGGGCGAAGGGCTGCACTGGGCGTTCGTCAACGTGAACATGCGCCCGTACTACGCGGAGGGCAGCAAGACGCTCGGGTACGAAGTGGCGGAGCAGCTCGGCTGGCGCGCGCCGGACAACTGCATCGTGCCCATGGCCTCGGGCTCGCTCTACGTGAAGATTTGGAAAGGGCTGCAGGAACTGGCTAAACTGTGGCTCATCGATAGCGTGCACACGAAGATGTTCGGCGCGCAGGCGGCCGGCTGCTCGCCCATCGTCAGCGCCTGGGAGGCGGGCACGCAGAACATCCGGCCGGTGCGCCCGGACACGATCGCGAAATCGCTCGCCATCGGGAACCCGGCGGACGGCTACTACTCGCTCGGCGTGATGGCCGAATCGGGCGGCGGAGGCGTCGCGGTGAGCGACGCGGAGGTCGTCGAAGGGATCCAGCTCCTCGCCCAGACGGAGGGCATCTTCGCGGAGACAGCGGGCGGGGTCGTGATCTCGGGACTGAGGCGGCTGGCCGAGGCGGGACGCCTGGGCCGCGACGATGTGACGGTGGCCTTCATCACGGGCGCCGGGCTGAAGACGCAGGAGGCGGTCAGGGATACGCTGGAGCCGCCGTTGCGCATTGAACCAAACCTCGCCTCGTTCGAACGGGCCGTGAGCGAGCGTGAGGACGTGACGGTCGAGGCAGCGGGGGCTGCGCAGGTGCAGGAGGGTTAGCATGGGATCTCAGAAAGTGAAGTTCACCTTCCACCAGGAGCTCATCACGCTGCCGATCATCTATGAGCTGGGCAAGTCGTTCAATATTGTCACCAACATCCGCCGCGCCGACGTCACGGAGGACCGCGGCTGGGTCGTGCTCGAGCTCGAGGGCGAGATGGACGAGATCGAGCGCGGCTTGGAGTGGGTGACGAGCAAGGGCGTCCGCGTCGACCCCGTCCAGGGCGACATCGTGGAGGGATGAACGTGTCGGCCACCGAGGAAGCGACCGCCGATGTAGGGGAGGCCTTTAGGCCTCCCGCAGACGTGCTTCCCTCGTGGCTGCCTGTCCGCCAGCGAAATCGGCTAGACCCAGAAGCCTACCGCGAGCCGGGCAGCTTCTTCGTCACCATCTCTGCCGCCGGACGCCGGCCCTGGTTTCGTCGCGCGCCTGTGGTCGCCGAGTGCACCAGCCAGCTCCGCGCTGCCTGTGAACGTGAGGGCTTCGAGCTCGAAGCGTATTGCTTCATGCCCGATCATCTCCACCTGCTGGCGACATCCGAGGTCGAGCATGATCTTGGGCGCCTCGTTCACGGCTTCAAGCAGCGAACGGGATATTGGTTCAGGAACCGCTACCTCGCGGGAGGCCTGAAGGCCTCCCCTACAGCACCTGACGAGCGACCCAGCCTCTGGCAGAAGAGCTACTACGACCACGTCCTCCGGCGGGAGGACGACATCGATCAGGTGATACAGTACATTGTGGAAAACCCGGTTCGAGCCGGACTCGCGGGTTGCGTAGAGGAGTATCCGTACGCATGGTCGGCCTGCGGTCTGCCTGGGCCGGCATAACTGACGAGGAGCAAGATGGCCGTTACCGTTCGCATACCGACACCGCTACGCAAGCTGACCAACGAACAGGACATCGTGAGCGCCAACGAGAGCGGCTCGCTGTCCGAGCTGATCGATGCGCTCGAAGCGCAGTTCCCCGGCCTCAAGGAGCGCATCTGCGACGAGACCGGGGAGCTGCGCCGCTTCGTCAACGTCTACGTCAACGGCGAGGACGTGCGCTTCATGTCGGGCATCAAGACCGCGATCGAGGCGGACGCTGAGGTGAGCATCGTGCCGGCCGTTGCGGGCGGCGCGCCGTGACGCGCCCGTTCCGCTTCGGCATCCAGACCTCGCGCGCAGCGACCGGCCAGGAGTGGGTCGAGAAGGCGCGCAAGATCGAGGACCTCGGCTTCTCATCGCTCTTCATCCCGGACCACTTTGAGGACCAGCTCGCGCCGCTGCTCGCTCTGACCGCGGCCGCCGGCGCGACCTCGACGCTGCGGCTCGGCACCATGGTGCTCGACAACGACTATCGCCATCCGCTGGTGCTGACGAAGGAGCTGGCG
>JBBDNH010000150.1:14473-24109 GCA_040877745.1 Dehalococcoidia bacterium | reverse complement strand
GGAGTCACCCCTGTATCCATTGCGGCCTCAGCTCGCCTCGATTCAGGTCACGTCCACGACGCTTGGAACACTGCTCTGACTCGTGTTTCAAAAGATCCCGACGGTGCGATTACTGCTGCCCGAGCCCTTCTGGAGGCCGTATGCAAACGTATCCTCGACGAGGCCGGTCGCGAGTACGGCCGCTCGGATGATCTTCCCGCCCTCTATGAACGCGCTGGGCGCGAGCTTGGAATCTCGCCGAGCGAGCAGGTCGATGATGCCATAAGGCGGATGATGGGCGCTGCGCAGCAGGTAGTGGTCAGGATAAGCGCGCTGCGAAACCTTGTTGGAGATGCTCACGGCAAGGGACAGGATAGCCCCGGAGCGTCTCGGCTTCACGCCGAGCTAGCTGTAAACCTGGCGGGTTCAGTGGCCAGCTTTATGATTGCCTCGTGGGACGCAATGGATCGGCCAGTTGGCTAAGCCGCCGCGTGTCTACAAGACCCCGGCCATCGTGCTCCGCCAGCGCAAGCTGGGCGATACCGACAAGATCATCACGCTCTACACGGCGGAGTTCGGCAAGCTGGACGCCGTGGCGAAAGGCGTGCGACGGCTCAAGAGCCGGCTGGCGGGGCATGTTGAGCCGCTCAACCACGGCGCGTATATGCTCGCCCGCGGGCGCAACCTCGATATCATCACGGGCGCCCAGACCACGGAGACCTTCCAGGCCGTGCGCGAGGACCTCGGGCGGCTCAGCCACGCCCTCTACGCCGCCGAGCTGCTCGACCGCGCGACCGAGGAGCGCGCCGAGAACTTCGCGCTCTACCGGCTGCTGCTCGATGCGCTGCGCAGGCTCGAATCGCAGGACGACCTCGACCTCGCGCTGCGCTACTTCGAGATAACGCTCCTCGGCCATCTCGGCTATCGGCCGGAGCTGGACGCGTGCGTCGTCTGCCGCAGGCCGCTGGCGGAGGAATCGTGCAACTGGGCGCCCGGCCTCGGCGGCGCGGTCTGCGCCAGCTGCCGCCCGGCGGAGGTCGTTCTGCACGCGCTCTCAGTGAACGCGCTCAAGATCCTGCGCCTGCTCCAGGCCGGTCGCTACCAGGACGTCACGCGCGTGCAGCTCTCGGAGGGGCTCTCGGCGGAGCTGGAGCGCCACCTGCGCGATGCCGTCCACTACGCGCTCGACCGCGATGTGCGCTCGGCGGCGTTCCTCGACATCGTGCGGCGTCCGGTGCGCGTGCGCTCGCCCCGGCCTCCCCAGGGCGCTGGTACGCACTAGCGCGCGCCGCCTTCGCCGGATTCGGCAGGCGCTGGCAAGCACTAGCGCGCCGCCGCTATACTGGGGCCTGCTATGCCGCTCTACGAGTACCTCTGCCAGCACTGCGAGGGCATCTTCGAGGCGCTGCGGCCGATCCGCGAGGCGGCCGACCCGGCGCCCTGCCCCGAGTGCGACCGCGACGCCCAGCGCATCATGCCGACGAGCTTCACGGCGTTTACGCTGCGCGAAGGCTATCCGCGCAAGCTGCCCGACAAGGGTACGTACTGGCACCTGGGCAAGGAAGTGAAGAGGAAGATCAGCGGCAAGATGCGCCCGTTTGAGCACCCCGAGCTCAACAAGCCGGCTCCGCCGAAGCGCAAGCTGAAGGGCGACGTCGAGGTCGAGCGCGAGAAGGCGCAGCTGCGCGAGAAAGAGCGTGTCAAGATGGTGAAGTCCGGCGTGCGCCCGCGAGGCCGAAACCTGCCGAAATCGCTGCGGAGCTAGCCCGAGCCGGGCGCGCCCCTCTCCCTGTCCCTGTCTGTGATCGGGATCGGCTCGTCGAGCCGGTACTGCTTGACGAGGTTTTCGAACGAAAGGTCGGGGCTGGCGGCGTCGATCATCTTGTCGTACTTCGGGTCGAGCTGGTCGAGCTTCGTCATCAACGACAGGTGCATCGCGAACGCGCTCATCACGCGGTGCAGTTTCTTGCCGCCGCACTCCGGGCAGGTGGGCTTCGCCTTGTCGTCGATGCGTCGCACCAGGCGGCTGACGACCCTCTCGCAGTCCATGCAGGCGTACTCGTAGATCGGCACGCAGCCAGTATAGCAAGCAGGGCCGGTGGGGTAGGGCCTACGAGCGCCGTTCGATGACCTGGGCGGCGATCTCCGCCAGCGCGGCGCGGTCCGGCGTGTCCGGCAGCGGTTCGAGCGCGGCGACGGCGCGGTCACGGAAGTCACGCGCGACGGCGTACGTTTCGTCGAGGATATCGCTGTCCTGGATCATGAAGATCGCCTCGGCCAGGTGCTCCTCGCGGCCGCGGTCGCGGAACAGCTTCTCAACCGGGTTGTCGTCCGGGTGGCGCTCCATCAGCAGGATGGCGGGCAGCGTGAGCGTCCCCTGCATTAGGTCGCTGCCCGTCGGCTTGCCCAGCTCCTCCTCCGTGCCCTCGAAGTCGAGGATGTCGTCCACGATCTGGAACGCCATGCCGACGTTCTCGCCGTAGTCGTGCATCGCGGCGACGATGTCCTCCGGCGCGCGGGCGACGAGCGCGCCGCCCTCGGCCGCCGTGGCGAAGAGCGACGCCGTCTTGCCCGCGATGCGGTGGAAGTACTGCATCGTGTCCTGGCCGTACTGATAGGCGCTCATGTCCTGCGTCAGCTCGCCGGAGGCCATCGCCATCAGCGTGCGGGAGAAGAGCTTGACCACCTCGATGCTCTCGGTGCGGCAGATCAGCTCGGCGGCGTGCGCGAACATGTAATCGCCCAGCATGACCGCGACGGCGTTGTGCTGGCGCGAGTTGGTCGTCGGACGGCCCCGGCGCGTGTCGGAGTCGTCGATCACGTCGTCGTGGACGAGCGTGGCCGTGTGCAGGAGCTCGATCGATGCGGCCATCGGCACAAGCAGCTCCGGCTTGTAGTCGCCGAAGCGGCCGGCCAGCAGGGAGATCGTCGGGCGCATGCGCTTGCCGCCGGCCGAGAGCACGTGCTCCAGCATCTCGCGCACCCGCGGGATCTCCGCGTGCGTCACCGCGGCGAGCGTGGCCTCCACCTGAGCCAGCTCTTTCTGGACGGTCTCCTGCACCGACGCGATGCTGCGTACCACTATGCGTTCCTCGTTCCCGCCGCTACTGTAGCATCTACGCCGAACAATCTGCGCGCGTTCTCGCACGTCGCCTCGGCCACGCGCTCGACCGGCTCCCCGCGCAGCTCCGTGATCTTCGCGACGGCCTCCGACACGTAGGCCGGCTCGTTGCGCTGGCCTCGATGCGACTGCGGCGCGCCATAGGGCGAGTCGGTCTCGACGACGAGCGTCTCGAGCGGCATCTCGCGCGCGACGCTCTGGAGGCGCTCCGACTTCGGATGTGTCACCGAAGTGTGGATCGAGAGCAGGAAGCCAAGCTCGACATAACGTCGGCCAAGCTCCACGTCTCCAGCGAAGTAGTGCATCACGCCAAGCGGCCGGCCGTCGGGCAGGCGACCGCCCACCCGCCGCGACCACTGCTCGATGATGGGCCGCAGCGCCTCGTGCGCGTCCCGGCCGTGGACGGCTACCGGCTTCCCGGCGTCCGCCGCGATATCGAGTTGGCGACGCAGCACCTCGATCTGGCGGTCGTGCGGGGAGAGGTTGCGATAGAAATCGAGGCCGATCTCGCCGACGACGGCCACGCGCGGGTCGTGCGCAAGCTCGGCTAGCCTCGTCAGCGAAGCCTCGTCCATCTCGGCGGCGCTGTGCGGGTGACAGCCCGCCGCGGCAAGCACGCCCGGCTGCGTGGCGGCGAGGGCAATGGCCCGCTCCGACGACGGCACGTCCCAACCGAGCACCAGCATCCCCTCGACGCCCGCGGCGCGCGCTCGTTCGAGGACGGCGTCGCGGTCGGCGTCGAACTCGGGTCCTTGGATGTGCGCGTGGCTGTCGAAGAGGCGCATCAGGATGCCAGCCGCTGGTCCTCTTCGTCGGCAACCGCCGGCTCGAGCTTGCTGAACAGAGGCTTCGGCTCGCGCAGCGCCTGGCCCGGCTCCGGGCGCACCAGCGTCCAGCCGTGCTCCGTGATTGCGGTGCCGTAGCCGAGGTCGCCGTGGAGCCGCTCGCAGCTGAAAGGCACGAACGGCCAGAGCGCCACCTTCAGGCCGTTGATGACGCACAGGATGGCATAGAGGCTGCGCGCGGCGGACGGGCGGTCGTCCGGCAGCGCCTTCCAAGGCGCGGTCTCGTCCAGGAAGCGGTTCGCTTCCTGGGCCAGGCCCATCGCCGCGGAGAGCGCCGGCCGGAAGTGGCAGCCGCTGAGCTGCTCCGCGACCTCCCCCAGCACGTTCTCCGTCCGGTCGAGCAGCGCGCGGCTTAGGTCGTCCAGCTCGCCGGCGTCGGGCACCTTGCCGTCGAAGTTGCGGTAGGTGAGCGTGAGCGCGCGATTCACCAGGTTGCCCCACGTCGCGACGAGCTCGTTGTTGTTGCGCGCGACGAAGTCCTGCCAGGTGAAGTCGGAGTCGGCGGTCTCCGGCATCGTGGCGCAGAGGTAGTAGCGAAACGCGTCCGGGTCGTAGCGGCCGATGATGTCCGGGATGAACACGGCCGTCGCCCGGCTCGACGACGCCTTCTGGCCGGCGAAGTTGTTGTAGTGGTTCGCAGGCACGTCGTATGGCAGGTTGAGCGGCGCGCGGTCGGCGGCGCCGTAGGCCATGATCTCTACCGGCCAGCTCAGCGTATGGAAGAAGATGTTGTCCTTCCCCAGGAAGTAGTAGCTGCGACAGTCCGGGTCCTGCCAGAAGTCGCGCCAGGCGTCCGGCTCTCCGCGCTGCTGCGCCCACTCCTTCGACGCTGAGAGATAGCCGACGACGTTCTCGAACCAGACGTAGATGCTCTTGCCCGGCCCGAGCTCGTCGATCGGCAGCGGGATGCCCCACTCCAGGTCGCGCGTGATGGCGCGGTCGCGCAGGCCCTCGTTAAGGACGCCCAGCGTGAAGTTCGCGACATGCTTGCGCCAATGCCCCTGCTTCGACACCCAGTCGCGCAGCCGGTCGCTGTACGCGCTCAGCCGCAGGAAGAAGTGCTCCGACTCGCGAGGCACCGGCGTCGTGCCGCAGAGCTTACAGCGCGGGTTGATCAGCTCGATGGCATCGAGCGCGCGGCTGCACTGCTCGCACTCGTCGCCGCGCGCCTGCTCGTAGCCGCAGTTCGGGCAGGTCCCTTCGACGTAGCGGTCCGGCAGATAGCGGTCGTCGTTCGGGCAGTAGAGCAGCGTCATCGTGTCCTTGTAGATGTCGCCCTGACCGTGGAGCTTGGTGAAGATGCTCTGGACGGTCTCGCGATGGTTCTGCGTGCCGGTCGTCGTGTAGGTGTCCATCGTGATGCCCATCCACGCGAGCGACTGCACGAAGCTCTTGTGGAACGTGTCGACGATCTCCTGCGGAGAGCGTCCTTCCTGCTCGGCGCGGACGGTGACTGGCGTGCCGTGCTGGTCGCTGCCGGACACCATGAGCACGCGGTCGCCGCGCAGACGGTGGTAGCGCGCGAACACGTCGGCGGGTAGGAAACTGCCCACCATCTGCCCCTGGTGCAGCGGGCTGTTGGCGTAGGGCCACGCGACGCCGATGAAGATCGTCTCGGTCATGGATGGCTCCCCCAGGGCGAGCGCGTGCATTCTACCATGCAGCGAAGCTACAGCCATAGGCGTTTAGCGTTCGCGCTTGCCCGTGATCGCCAGCCAGCGGTCGTAGACCTGGCGGCGCGCCAAGCCTGACTTTTCGACGACCTTTCGCACGGCGTCGCGGGCGCGCGCGCCGGCCTCGTGCAGCGCGAGTAGCTCGGCGTCGACGTCGATCGCTGCTACTTCCGGCTTCGGGTTGCCTTCGCCCGCGCCTTCGATCACGAGCGTCACCTCGCCGCGCGGCGACACGAAGTGTTCCAGCGCCTCGCTGATCGAACCGCGATAGATCTCCTCGTGCAGCTTCGTCAGCTCGCGACAGACGGCGATGCGCCGATCGCCGAAGGCGTCGATGAGGTCCTGGAGCGTGGCGCGGAGCCGGTGCGGCGCCTCGAAGGCAACGATCGTGTCGGGGAGCGACGCGGCCTCTCGGAGCGCGCGCCTGCGCTGCCCGGCCTGCCGTGGCAGGAAGCCGAGGTAGTGGAACCGGCGCGTGGGCAGGCCGGACGCCGAGAGCGCCGCAAGCACCGCCGATGCGCCCGGTATTGGCACGACGTCGTGGCCGGCCGCGACCGCGGCCTCGACGAGATGCGCGCCGGGGTCGCTGATCGCCGGCATCCCAGCTTCGGAGACGAGCGCAACGTCGCCCTCGTTGAGCGCGGCGAGGATCGCCGGTGTGCGCGCGACGCGATTGCGCTCGGTGTAGCTGAGCAATCGAGGTGCCTTCACGCCGTGGTGGGTGAGCAGCTTGCGCGCGGTGCGTGTGTCCTCGGCGGCGATCAGCTCGACCTCGCCCAGGACGCGCAGGGCCCGCAGGGTAGCGTCCTCCAGGTTGCCGATCGGCGTCGCGACGAGATAGAGCCTACCCACGTGACATAACTTCCTCTATTGAGTCCATGCGCCTATGTTCTTATACATTTCTCTGGCCTCTGCCGCCAGACCCATTGACGCGAGTGTCGGCTTCTGTTAGAGTTCATCCTAACCTAGCTACGCACCTCAACCCAAAACAGATTGTGAAACCACTGGTATCGGTGTCAAGAAGCTGGCAGGGTAGCCTCCGCCGGCCTCGATCCGCCTATCTTCTGGCAGACGGGGACCGGGGAGACCTGAGGAGGTAGGCCAATGTCGATCCCACAGGCCAAGCAGATGCGCCGCGCTTACGGCTTCGATGAAGTCGCCATCGTGCCCGGCGACGTCACGATCAACCCGGCGATGACCGAGATCGCGCTCCACATCGACCACCTCGAGTTCCCGCTGCCGATCCTCGCCGCGGCCATGGACGGCGTCGTCGACACCAGGTTCGCCATCGAGTTCTCCAAGGCGGGTGGGGTAGCGGTCCTCAACCTGGAGGGCGTCCAGGCTCGCTACGACGACCCGAGCGCCATCCTGGAAGAGATCGCCGCGGCCAAGCCGGACGAGGCGACGAAGCTCCTGCAGCGCGCCTACGCGATGCCCATCAAGCCGGAGCTGATCGGCGAGCGCATCGAGGCGATCAAGCGCGAGGGCGGCGTCGCCGCGATCTCCTGCACGCCGGCCAACACCAAGCAGTTCGCTCCCCTTGCCAAGGACGCAGGCGTCGACATCTTCACCGTCCAGTCGACGGTCACGACCGCGCGCCACATGTCCTACAGCGAGAAGGGCCTCGTGCTGAGCGAGCTGGTCAGGCAGATGAGCCCCATTCCCGTCATCGTCGGCAACACCGTCGGGTATGGCGCCTGCAAGGAGCTGATGGAGACCGGCGTCGCGGCCGTGCAGGTCGGCGTTGGCCCTGGCGCGGCGTGTACCTCGCGCGAGGTGCTCGGCATCGGCGTGCCGCAGGTCACCGCAACCATGGACTGCGCCGTCGCGCGCGACCAGCACTACCGGGAGAGCGGCCGCTACGTCCCGATCATCACCGACGGCGGTATCCGCAGCGGCGGCGACCTGTGCAAGGCGTTCGCCTCCGGCGCCGACGCCGTCATGCTCGGCTCGATCCTCGCCGCGTGCGAGGAAGCGCCCGGGCGCGGCCACCACTGGGGCATGGCGACGCCGCACGCGGACCTGCCGCGCGGCACGCGCGTCACCGTGGGCGTGAACACGACGATCCAGCAGACGCTCCACGGCCCGACGTCGCGCACCGACGGCACGGAGAACCTCATCGGCGCGCTGCGCACGGCCATGGGCATGTGCGGCTCGCGCACCATCCGCGACTTCCAGCAGTCCGAGCTCGTCGTCGCGCCTTCGATCAAGACCGAGGGCAAGCAGATCCAGATCGCCCAGCGCTAGCGCAGCCGAACAAGCGAACCCAGTAGGGGCGCAGGTCATGCGCCCCTACGTCTCCACAACCAGCAGTCGCTCGCGTCCCGCGAGGTCTCGCTTCGTCTCGACGCGCGCGCGCGGAAACGCGCTCGACGCGGCGTCGCGCAGAAGGCGGCCCTGGTTCCACCCGTGCTCGGCCAGCAGCAGGCCGCCCGGCCGCAGTCCGCCTGAGGCGGACGCCAGCAACGCCTCGATGAGCGACGTCCCGCGCCGGCCGGCGTTCAGCGCCTGCTCCGGCTCGTGGTCACGGACCTCGGGCGCCAGCGTTGCGTACGCGCGGCTCGGGACGTAGGGCAGGTTCGCGACGACGAGATCGAACTCACCTCGCAGCGCCGTGAGCAACGAACCCTGGACGAACTCGATGCGCCGCGCGACGCCGTGCGCGAGCGCGTTTCGTCGCGCAAGCTGGAGCGCGCCGCGCGACGTATCGACCGCGACGACCCGCGCCTGCGGCAAATGCACGGCCAGCGCGACAGCGATGGCCCCGTTCCCAGTACCGACGTCCACAACTCGCGGCGCCTTGACCCTTGACCCATGACCCATGACCCACGCGACCGCGACTTCGACCAGCAGCTCGGTCTCCTGGCGCGGGATCAGCGCCGCCGGCGAGCAGGCGAGATCGAGGCCGAAGAACTCGCGATGGCCCGTGATGTAGGCCGCCGGCTCGTGGGCCAGGCGGCGCAGCAGGAGCTTCGAGAACGCCGCGCGCGAAGTCCGCGCCAGTGGCTCCTGGAGCCGCGCGAAGAGCTGCTCGCGGGTCAGGCCGGTAGCGTGACGCAGCAGCACCTCGGCCTCCAGATCGGCGTCGTCGATGCCCGCCGAACGCAGGCGCGCCGCGCTCGAGCGCAGCGCCTGCGCCATCGAGGGTGACGCGCTAGACCGCGGCTTGCTCTTCGAGGAGCTTGGCCTCTTCGCTCGTGGCGACCGCGTCGATGAGCTCATCAATGTTGCCGTCGAGGATGCTCGGCAGGTTGTGCGTCGTGATCTCCGCGCGATGGTCCGTCAACCGGTCCTGCGGGAAGTTGTACGTGCGGATCTTCTCCGAGCGCTGGCCCGTGCCGACCTGCGCCTTGCGCGCGCCTGCGATCTCGGCCCGCTGCTCCTCCTCTTTCAGGGCAAGCAGCCGCGCGCGCATCACCGCCATCGCCTTCATGCGGTTCTTCATCTGCGAGCGCTCATCCTGGCACTGCGCAACGATGCCCGTCGGCAGGTGGGTGATGCGCACCGCCGACGCCACCTTCTGGACGTTCTGGCCGCCATGGCCGCTCGAATGGAAGATGTCGATGCGCAGCTCGTTCTCGTCGATGTCGACCTCGACCTCGTCGGCCTCGGGCAGCACCGCGACGGTGGCCGCCGATGTGTGGATGCGGCCCTGGGCCTCGGTCTGCGGCACGCGCTGCACGCGATGGACGCCGCTTTCGTACTTCAGCCGCGAGTAGGCGCCCTGGCCGTGCACCTGGAAGACAATCTCCTTGATGCCGCCGAGCCCGGTCTCGTTCGCGGAGACAATCTCCGTCGTCCAGCCGCGCCGGTCGGCGTAGCGGCTGTACATGCGGTAGAGGTCGGCGGCGAACAGCCCGGCCTCGTCGCCGCCGGTGCCGGCGCGCACCTCGACGATCACGTCGCGCTCGTCGTGCGGGTCCTTGGGCAGCAGGGCGCGCTTCACGCGCTCCTCGAGCTCGGCATAACGCTCGGTGAGCGTCTCGATCTCTTCCTTCGCAAGTGCGACCATCTCAGG